>JAZREW010000099.1:0-21652 GCA_045661005.1 Acutalibacteraceae bacterium
AGGGATCTAGCAGGGCTAGAAACTGGCAACGCTACGATATGGGCGGCGCTAAAAAGCTTTCCTTTGAAGAGGGCGTTGATTCTTATGTTCCATATGCCGGTACATTAAAGGATAATGTAAATCTTTCTTTAAGCAAGGTTAAATCTACCATGTGCAACTGCGGTGCGTTAACTATTCCTGAACTTCAGCAAAAAGCTAAGCTTACACTTGTTTCTTCAACAAGTATTATCGAGGGTGGCGCACACGATGTTATTCAAAAAGAAACAACCGCAGGCAGTATAAAGTAATAAATGAATATATTACATGTTAAGTACGCTGTAGAGGTTGCACGTGTAGGTTCTCTTAGTAAAGCTTCTGAAAATTTGCTTGTGGCAATGCCGAATATCAGCCGTTCAATTAAAGAGCTTGAGGCAGACCTTGGAATTGTTATTTTTGACAGAACTACAAAAGGTATGACATTGACGCCTGACGGTGAGGAATTCATCAGCAGAGCCAAGGGTATACTTAAGCAAATTGATACGGTTGAGCAAATCTATAAAGAGGGTGCTCAAAAAAAGCACAGATTTTCTATTTCTGTGCCAAGAGCTTGCTATATTTCTGAAGCTTTTACAGATTTTTCAAATGAAATCTCGCACGAGGCTTTTGAAATCTTTTACAAAGAAACCAATTCGGGCAGAACTATTCAAAATATACTCAATCACGATTATGGACTTGGTATTATAAGGTATGCAGAGAATTACGATAAGCATTTTAAGCTTATGCTTGAAGAAAAGGGCTTTGTGTACGAAGTGATTACCGAATTCACGTATTCTCTTATAATGAGCAAGCAAAGCGAGCTTGCCAAAAAAGAGCATATAGAGTTTGAGGATTTAACCGAATATATTGAAATTGCCCATGCAGACCCGTTTGTACCGTCTTTGCCTTTTGCAAAGGTTTTCAAAGAAGAATTGCCTGATAATATTAATAGACGTATTTTTGTATTTGAAAGAGCAAGCCAATTTGATTTGCTTTGCAAAAACCCCAACACTTATATGTGGGTTTCGCCTGTACCGCAGGATACTTTAGACCGTTACGGTATAGTGCAGAAAAAGTGTAAGAGCAATCAAAGAGTGTATAAAGATGTTTTAATTTATAGAGATGGATATAAACTTTCAAAGCTTGACGAGGCGTTTATTGAGTCTTTGAATAAAGCAAAACGGAAAAATTTGTGATTTGAAATTTTAGACCGACTGTTGTATTATTTAATTGCAACAGTCGGTTTTTTCATATAATTACGCAGTAAAACTGAGTTTTTCTATAAAGTTTGTAATTATTTTGTAACTTTTTTATGTATTTTGCGTTTTATTACTTGCAAAATGCGCAGATATTGTGTAAAATAGTAATGTATATATAATTGGCGAATAATAGAAATAGTTTAATAATTAAAAGGATGTGTTTAATTTATGTCTAATCGTCTGTTCCAGGGTGTTATTTCGCAAATGAAGGATTCTATAGACAGAACCTTCGGTATTATGGATGATAGCTTTACTATTATAGCTTGCAGTGAGCTTGGAAAAATAGGTGAATCAGTACAAAGCTTTCAAATAAGTAATAATGAAACAATAGTTAACGGAAATTATACTTTTAGAAACTTGGGAACTAATCAAGGAGCTAATTACATTGTCTTTGTTGAAGGCGATGATCTTTTAGCTTCTAAATATGCTGCTGTAATTGCAGTTGCTTTTGTAAATATTAAATTCTATTATGATGAAAAATATGACCGTGGCAATTTCATTAAGAATATAATTCTTGATAATATTCTTCCCGGTGATATTTATATTAAGGCTCGTGAGCTTTATTTTAATAGCGATTGTATGCGTACTGTTATTTTAGTACGTGCAACAGAAAATCATGATGTTTCTGTTTATGAAATTCTTCAGAATTTATTCCCTGATAAATCTAAGGACTTTATCATTAACATTAACGAAACTGATATTGCGCTTGTTAAGGAAACAAAGCCAGGTATTGATCCTAAAACTATCGAAAAGCTTGCTACTACTATTGCCGATACAATGTCCGGCGAGTTCTTTGTGCATGCAAATATAGGTATAGGAACAACTGTTAATAACCTTAAAGATTTGGCACGTTCTTTCAAAGAGGCTCAAACTGCTCTAGAAGTAGGTAAGGTGTTTGATACAGAAAAAACTATCGTTTCATACGAAGCTTTAGGTATTGCAAGACTTATTTATCAGTTACCTACAACTCTTTGCGAAACATTCTTAAAAGAAGTATTCAAGCTAGGCTCTATCGAAAGCCTTGATCAAGAAACTCTTTTCACAATTCAGCGTTTCTTTGAAAACAACCTTAATGTTTCAGAAACTTCAAGAAAGCTTTTTGTACACCGTAATACTTTAGTGTACAGACTTGAAAAAATCAAGAAGATTACCGGTCTTGATCTTCGTGAGTTTGACCATGCAATAATTTTCAAAATTGCGCTTATGGTTAATAAGTATTTAAAGAGTAATCCTATAAAATATTAAAGGAATGAATTTAAGTTAATGGAAAACCCTTCAATAAATTCTGAAATTGAGTTGGCACAAAAGCCAATTATCGAATTTCGTGGTGTATCAAAAACATATCCGGGTGGCACACATGCTCTTGAAGATGTAAATATTAAAATAAACAACGGTGAATTTGTTTTTGTTGTTGGTTCTTCGGGCGCAGGTAAAAGTACCTTTATGAAGCTAATTATGCGTGAAGAAAAGGCAAATACCGGAATCATACGTGTAAATGGTTTTAATCTTACAGATATGAAGCGTAAGCAGGTACCTCTGCTTCGCAGAACTATGGGTATAGTTTTTCAGGATTTCAGACTTATACCTACAATGAATGTATTCCAGAACGTAGCTTTTGCTATGTATGTAGTAGGCGCTTCGGGTAGAGATGTTCGCCGTGAGGTTTCAAAAGCTTTAAGTAAGGTTGGTCTTGGTAATAAGGCTCGTTCTATGCCTAACCAATTGTCCGGCGGTGAGCAACAACGTGTGGGTCTTGCACGTGCACTTGTAAATTCACCCGACCTTATTATTGCTGATGAACCTACAGGTAACGTTGACCCTAATATGTCTTATGAAATTGTTACCATGCTTACAGAAATTAATAAGCTGGGAACTACCGTGCTTATGGTAACTCATGACCATAACCTTGTGCGTGATTTTCAGCATCGAGTAATTATGCTTGATGGCGGTAAAATTGTTGCCGATAATGCCGGAGGTGATCTGTAATGAAAATGGGAAGCGTAAGATACCTTATAGGCGAGGGCGTAAAAAGCACTTGGGTTAATCGACTTATGAGTTTAGCCTCTGTTGGTGTTTTGGTTGCATGCATGGTAATTATAGGTCTTGCAATTTTGATTTCTGAAAATGTTAGCAAGGCAATAGGCACTTTGGAACAGCAAAACGTTGTAATGGCCTATATGAAGGATTATAATTGGGCATTATATAGTGATGACGTTGAAGATGAAGCTGCTGAAACTGCCTCTGAGCAGACCGAGTCTGCTGACGATACCGAAACATCGAAAGATGAGACTTCTTCACAAGAAGATACTGCTGACGAAAAAGAAGTAGATAAAAACGGTATTTCGCCTGATGATTATGTTGTACATAACGAAGAAGAAGCCAACGCGATTTGCGATGAAATAGCTAAGCTTAGCAATGTAGAAGAGGTTATATTTGTTTCAAGTGAAGAAGGCTTAGAAACTGTAAAGGCTTCTATGCTTGAGGGACAAGAGGAATATTTCACTTTTCTTGATGAAGAATATGGAAATCCAATGTCTTGTGCAGCAAAGATTATGATGAAGGACATGTCACAGTTCTCACAAACTATTAAAGAGATTGAAAAGATTGAGGGAATAGATGTTATTCAGTCTCAAGATGACCTTGCTGATAAGATTACTGCTATTAAAAACGGTATTGGTGTGGCAGGTATTTGGATTATAGGTATTTTGATGTTGATTGCACTTGTAATTGTATCAAATACAATACGTGTTACTATGTATAACCGTAAGCTTGAAATAAGCATTATGAAGGCAGTTGGTGCTACCGATGCTTTTGTAAGAATTCCGTTTGTGGTTGAAGGTATGATTATAGGTATATTATCTGCCTTAATAGCCGAAGGGTTGTTGTATTTCTGTTATAGAGTAGCAACCGAAACTATAATAACAACACTTGGCACTACTGATATTGTAAGTTATGGCGACATGGCTTGGGTATTGTTATTAGTATTCATGGGTATAGGTATTGCTTCGGGCGTTATAGGTAGTGCTTTCATGATAAGCAAGTACCTGAAACGTGAAGGTAGCGAGTTTGCGGCAATCTAATTTTAGGAGCTAAAAATGAAAAAAATTATTTTACAGTTAGTTTCTGTTATAGCTTGTGTTTCACTTTTTTTAGGTGTTTTCACAATTAATAGTGTTACGGCAGCAACCGCTTCAGAGTTGCGTAACAGTATTAATAAGCTTGAACAACAATCTAAAAAGCTTGAAACCGAAATAAAAGGCTTACAGGGAAAAATTAATGAACAGCAAAAGCTTAAAAACACTATAAATCAGAAGATTTCGGTTGTGCAACAACAGATTAATTTGTGCAACAGCGAAATTTCAAAAATTAATAGTGCTATTGCTAAAAATAATGCCGAGATGGATAAAACCAATAAGGAAATCGAGGCGGATAAGCTAAGCTTTAAAAAGCGTTTGCGTGCTATCTATATGAGCAATACAGGTAGTGATGTTCAGGTGCTTTTGGGTGCGGATGATTTTGCTGATTTCTTACAGCTTTCACAGTTAACTGCAAGTGTTTCTGCAAGAGATAAGTTGCTTTTGGAAAAATTGGTAGCTGCTATGAAAGCGCTAGAAGAAAAGAAGAAAGAAAACGAAGGTCTGCTTGCTGAGCAGGTAGAAATAAAGAAAATTGTAACTGAAAAGCAGAAAGAATTGCAATCAGAAAATAATGCTATACAACAGGTTATTAATGACATAGATTCTGAACAAAGTAAGCTTGAAAGTACAAACGCTTCTTTGGAAAAGCAGATAAAAGATTATCAAAAAATGTTGAATTCTATGGCATCTGCCGGTAATACTTCTTTTGTGTATGACGGTGGTGATTTCCTTTGGCCCGTACCCGGTTATTATACAATATCCGCAGGTTTCCAAAGTAACGACCCTGTTCATAGGGGTAGTCATAACGGTATAGATATTGCCGGTGGCGGTATAGCCGGAAAGCCTATAATTGCTATCTCTGACGGTATAGTTACAAAGGCGAATAATTCTTGTACACATAACTATAAAAAGTATAGCAGTTGCGGTTGTGCATACGGTTACGGTAATTATGTTACTATTAACCACGGTACTAAGGACGGCAAAACTTACGTTGTTACTTATGGTCATATGACATCTACAGCCGTAGGCGTAGGCGCTACAGTTAAAAAGGGTCAGACTATAGGTTATGTAGGCACAACAGGCTTCTCTACAGGTTACCATTTACATTTTGCAATAGCTGTAAACGGAGCTTGGCGTAATCCTATGAATTATTATACCAAAGTAAGATAAAAAGGCGAGCATATTCAGGAGCAGTAAATTAACCTGAATATGCTTTTGTTTTGTGGAGTTAATGCTAAAAAATCAGAAAAACCAAATCAGTTAGTTGACAAAAGGCAATTAAATTTGTATTATTATAATGTATAGAAAAATACAATTTTGAACTTTTACATTATTATGTTACTGAAAGGATAATTGTAATGAGCAAATTCACATATCAACCAATAAACGAAGATAAATTAGAAACATATGAATGGAATAGCACTTGGTGGGAACAAGCCCCTAACAAAGAATTGCCAAGAGTACTTTATATAGGTGACTCTATTTCAGAAGAAACCAGTAGAACTGCTACTGCGGTTGCAGACTCAAAGATTCTATTTGATAATTTTGCAAGCTCAAAAGGGGTGGATAATCCCTATTTTGCAGATTCTTTAGAGCTTTTTGCCTGTCAGCAAGGGTATCGTAGTTTAGTGGTTTTCAATAATGGATTACACGGTTATCATTTAGATGATGAAACCGAGTATGCGGTTCATTACGAAAAAATGCTTTTAACACTTAAAGAAATGTTTCCTGAAACACCTATAGCTGTATTGCTTACAACCTTTGTTAAAAATGAGAAAGAAAACAGCAGGGTAGAAAAAAGAAATCTACAAGCTTCAAAGTTGGCTGAGAAATATGATTTGCCGATAATAGATTTTTATAATGTTTCTAAGGCTAATCAAGACCTTTATTTTTGTGACGGTGTACATTTTTCTAAAGAGGGATATAAAAAACTTGCAGAATATTTAGTAAATGCTGTAAAAAGTATTGTGAAAGATATTTAATTTATAATAAAATGTTGAAAATATTCAGAATAGCTTCAGTAATATTGCTGTTGGCGTGGATGTTTATGATTTTTAGTTTATCTGCTCAAACTGCTGATGATTCTTCAAATACAAGTGGAAGTATAATAGCAACCTTTATAAAATTGTTTTATCCCGATTTTGAAGAACTTTCAAAAGCAGAGCAGAATAATTTGATAGAACCGTTTCAGTTTATAGTGCGTAAAGGCGCTCATTTTATGGCGTATGCTATATTGGGTCTGCTTGCGTTTTTAAGCGTAGTGACTTATGAAAGCCTTTTGTTGCGTTGGCAAGTTTTAATAAGCTTGGCTGTGTGCTTGTTATATTCTGTAAGTGATGAGTTGCATCAGCTTTTTGTGCCGGGCAGAAGCGGCGAAATAAGAGATGTTTGTATAGATTTGTGTGGTAGTATGCTTGCTATTTTTATACTTTCTTTTATAAAGCTTAGGATTAATAGAAAAAGAGCGGTTTTCACATAAAAGCATTTTAATTGAAAAACGAATTTTTAAATTATAAAATATTAAGGTGGCGTTTTCGTTGAAAAAGAACGAATTGTTTAGGCTTAACGATGAACTTTTCAAAAAAGCGGAAAAATATCAGTTGGCGTATGAAGAGTTAAAGCAAGAGAATATGAGACTTAACTTAAGAATAGAAGAGCTTATGTTTGAAAATGAAAAGCTTTTGAAAAATAAAAATAAAGAAGAGCCTTTGAAGAATCTGGAAGAGAAAATGATAGGGCAGATTAAAACGGATAATCCTATTGATTACGGGGCTAAAACAATAGGCAAAATAGTAATCAGCGCTGCTCAATACTGCAATAAAATAGCCTCACTTAATACTGCGGATTCAAAAGAGCTGGTTAATCTGATTTTGGGCAGAACTGAAGTGGCTAAGGCTGAAATTTTAAAGATTTTGGAATTAGAGGAAGACCCCGAAGCTGCAAGAAAGTTAATAGAGCAGGAAAAGAACGCAACAGAGGATTATTTTAACAGCGTAAGAGCGCAAATAGAAAATTTTTAGTTTAAAAGCCCTTTTGTTTATCTGTTATATTTTGTAGAAAAAAAGAAGCACGAATTCGTGCTTCTTTTTTTGGTTTGAGAAGTATAATATTATTTTTTTTGATTTCTTCTAAAATTAAGATAATCTTCAAGTATAATTACTGCCGCTACAGCATCTACAACTTCCTTGCGCTTTTTACCTCTGGTGTCGGTAAAATTAAGGGCGGTGTGTGCAGAAACAGTAGTACAGCGTTCATCCCACATAACAATTTCTTTGCCTGATTTCTGTTTTATTTTTTCGGCAATTTCTGTGCATTCCTCAGCCCGCCAACCAAGGCTACCGTCCATATTCTTCGGTAGACCTACAACAATAAGCTCAGCTGAGTATTCAAGTGCCGCCGCACAAATTTTATCTATCAGTTTTTCAGTATTGTATTCTGTAATAACCTTTTTAGGAAAAGCAAAGCTTTCACCGCTGTCAGATACGGCAATACCTGTTCTGGCTTTACCTAAATCAACCGACATAATAATCATTTCTTATCGCCTTTCATAAATGAAGCTAATCTGCTTTTTTTATTTACCAGTTCTAGTGGTAGATGGCATACACAGTTTAATGTTACTAGCTTAGGATTTAAATCATCGTCAAACTCTATGAGAGTAACTGCGGTGTTTTCACTCCATTTAGTGTCCTTAAGCTTATTAATGTCGTTATATAAAAGGCGACAGTTAAGGCAACGTATAACCCCACCGTGAGAGGCGCAAGCAATGTTTTTGCCCTTGTTTTCACGAGCAATTTGCTTAACGGTTTCCCATATACGCTCATACGCATGGCGCATAGATTCGCCACCCTCGGGTGCAAAATCCTGTGGGTGATTATCCCACGCATCTGCAAGACCTGGTATAGAATTAAAGGCTTCTACAAAAGGTTTACCCTCAACTACACCGCCGTGCAATTCTTTAAGATTTTCAATAATTTCTACTTCTAAATTTTTTTCACCAACAATAGCCTGCGCAGTTTTCACCGCCCTTAAAAGCGGGCTGGAAAAAACACGGTCAAGCGGTGCGTTTTTAAATCTTGCAGAAAGATGTTCTAGTTGTTTTGCACCTAATTCACTTATATCAAAATTTGAAGAACCTTGAAAAATTCTTTTTAAATTGCCAATTGCTTCGCAATGGCGAACTATATATATTCTCGTCATAAAATCACCGAGAATAGTATAGCATATTTCAGTTACAAAAGCAACTTTAAATGGTTATTTCGTTTTTTAAAGTATTTCCTTCAAAGTATTCGCAAAGATTTTCAATAGTGGTTTGTGCTATAGAATCAAGTGCCTCTTTAGTTAAAAAGGCTTGATGCGAGGTCACCAGTACATTTGGCATAGATATGAGGGTTGAAAGGGTATCGTCTTGGATTATTTCGTCAGAATAATCCTCGAAAAACAACTCGGTTTCTTCTTCGTAAACATCTAGCCCTGCGGCGGCTACAATTCCCGATTTAAGACCTGCTATAAGGTCGGAGGTATTTATAAGCTTGCCACGTGAGGTGTTAATTATAAAAACACCATGTTTCATTTTGCTTATGGTTTCTTTGTTAATTAAATGGCGATTAGTTTTTGTTAGCGGACAATGCAAAGAAATTATATCACTTTGGCTTAAAAGTGTTTCTAAAGAAACATAATTTCCGCAAAATTCAGGCGATTCGTATGGGTCAAAGCCTAAAATTTTCATTCCAAACCCATTGCATATATCGGCAAAGCATTGACCGATTTTACCTGTGCCTATTATTCCAACATTTTTTCCTTTAAGGTCAAAGCCTGTAAGACCTTCAAGCGAAAAGTTATGGTCACGGGTTCTTATATATGCTCTGTGAAGCTTGCGGTTAAGCAGCAGTATCATACCCATAGAATGCTCTGCTATAGCATAAGGGGAGTAGGCAGGAACTCGCACTATCTTTATATGGTTTTTAGCTGATTTTAAATCTACATTGTTGTAGCCCGCACATCGTAAGGCTATTAAACCAACATTGTATTTTTCAAGCTTTTCGATTACTTCTTTATCAATACTGTCATTCACAAAAGCGCATACGGCATCGCAACCGTTTGCCATGCTAACAGTATCGGCGTTTAATTTGTTTTCAAAAAATTTGAATTTAATATTTTTATTCTCAAATTTTGCAAAGCTTTCTCTATCGTAGCTTTTAGTATCAAAAAAGGCGACGGTTTTCAAACTTATTCCTCCAAAAAACTAAATTATAAATATTATTAGCGGTAATAATTATCATATACACTATTGAAAAAAGCTTTGTTTTGCAGTATAATTATTTACAATTATTTGAAATTGTTTTTTGGAGGTTGTGAAAATGGTTAAAAAGTATCTTAATCGCTTGTTTATTGACGGTCTGTCAGGTATGGCTTACGGATTGTTTTCTACACTCATAATAGGAACAATTATTTGCCAGATAGCGTCACTTATAGGTGCTAACTCGGTGGCAGATTATCTTAATGCTATGGGTAGTGTGGCTAAAACTCTCACCGGTGCGGGTATAGGTGTAGGTGTGGCTTGTAAGTTGAAATCTTCACCATTAACCACAGTATCAGCGGCTGTTTGCGGTATGATAGGCGCATTCCCGAATTTAGTGAATGAAGCTTTTGTAATTGGCAAACCGGGTGAACCGCTTGGCGCTTTTATTGCGGCTTATGTTGCAATTGAAATAGGTGCAATAGTTTCAGGCAGAACCAAGGTGGATATTATAGTAACCCCAATAAGCTGTATTTTAAGTGGTGCTGCCGCTGGCTATTTTGTTGGCCCGTACATATCAACTGCAATGATGTGGTTGGGTAATCTTGTTAATGTTAATGTTGAAAAATTCCCTGTATTAGGCGGTATGGCAATATCTATTCTTATGGGCGTAATTTTAACATTGCCTATTTCTTCGGCGGCTATAGGCGTTTCTATGGGTATTACAGGATTAGCGGCAGGTGCCGCCACAATTGGTTGCTGCTGTAATATGGTAGGCTTTGCAGTTATAAGCTACCGTGAAAACAAGTTCGGCGGTCTTATAGCACAAGGTCTTGGTACTTCCATGCTTCAGGTTCCAAATCTTGTTAAAAAACCAATTCTTTGGTTGCCACCTGTAATTTCAAGTGCAATTTTAGGCCCTGTATCATCTGCTTTGTTAAAAATGGTAAGTAATCCTGTGGGTTCGGGAATGGGCTCTGCGGGCTTAGTGGGTCAGTTTATGGCATATAATAGTATGACAGAGGCAGGTGTTACCCCGGTAGTAGCATTACTTGAAATAATAGTTATGCATTTTGTTTTGCCTGCGGTTGTAACACTGGCAATAGCAGAGGGTATGCGCAAATTAAACCTTATAAAATCGGGCGACCTTAAACTACAAAGTGCCAATGCGTAAAATAGAACGTGTCGCCGAAGCGGTGAATAGACTTGAAAAGCTGTATCCTAATGCAATATGCTCTTTAGAGTATGATGACGCATTTCAGTTGCTGATTGCTACACGTCTTTCCGCACAATGTACCGATAAGCGTGTTAATATGGTAACGCCTGACCTTTTTGCTGAGTTCCCTACAGCAGAGAAAATGGCTACTGCTGACATAAGTAGGGTAGAGCAGCTTATTAAAACTTGCGGTCTTTATAAAACCAAAGCAAAGGATTTAGTAGCAATTGCGCAGAAATTAGTTAGCGATTACGGCGGAATAGTGCCTGATACTATAGAAGAGCTTACTACACTTTCGGGTGTTGGCAGAAAAACTGCTAATCTTGTTTGCGGTGATATTTATAAGAAACCGGCTGTTGTTACAGATACACATTTTATAAGAATTTGCAACAGATTAGGTTTTGTTAACAGTACAAATCCTATAACGGTTGAAAATGCAATGCGTAAGCTTTTGCCGCCTGAAAAATCTAACGATTTTTGTCATAGAAGTGTGCTTTTTGGCAGGGATGTATGTACCGCAAGAAAAGCTTATTGCGAAAACTGCGTACTTGAAGATATTTGTGCTAAAAAAATAAATAAAAATTAAAAAAAGGAACTGTTTTCAATTAGAAAGCAGTTCCTTTTTAGTTTACTATTTATTAATCAAAAAATATTTTATTTTGTAATGCTTCCAGCATTATTTTTGCGCTGCTGGCATTCGTGGATAGCGGAATACGTTGAACATCGCATAGTCTAAGCAATGCTGAAACATCAGGCTCGTGTGGTTGTGCTGTAAGTGGGTCACGTAAAAATATAACCAAATCTATTTTACCGTCAGCCAACATAGCGCCGATTTGTTGATCACCGCCTAGGGGTCCGCTTTTCATGCGCTGTATGGTAAGACCGGTTTCGCCCATAATAAGTGTACCTGTAGTGCCTGTAGCAAATAATTCGTGCTGGCTTAATACTTCACGGAACTCTTTAGCGATTTCTATTATTTCGTTTTTCTTTTTATCGTGTGCAATAAGTGCTATTTTCATATTTTTTCCTCACATTTAAAATTTATTTTTCTGTAGCTCTTTTAATAGCTTCAAAAGTAACTTCACTTATATCGTGTTCTATTTTGCAAGCATCGTGAGTGGCGGTTTCACGGTCAACCCCGATGCTCATTAAATATTCAGTTAAAATTGTGTGACGTTCATAAATTCTTTCTGCAATTTCAAGACCAGAAGCGGTTAGGGTAAGATAGCCATTACCATCTACATTCAAAAACTCACCTTTTTTAAGCAAACCAACAGCACGTGAAACGCTGGGCTTTGAAAAACCCATATGCTCTGCTACGTCTAAAGAACGAACGGTTCCTTGCTTTTTTGAAAGAACAAAAATTGTTTCAAGATACATTTCACCAGATTCTTGCAAATGCAAAGTGTAACACCTCCATTAACTACATAAATATATTAACACATAAGTATTAAACATTCAAGTGTTTTAAACTAAGATGAAATATATATGAAAAATTCTAAATTGTTGTTTACATTAAGGTAGTATTTGTGGTACAATGTATAATGAATTTATATTTGATTTTTTGAAGGAGAAGAGTATGTCCTTTCCATTAGAAAGAATAAGAAATTTTTGTATAGTAGCACATATTGACCATGGCAAGTCAACCCTTGCTGACCGTTTGCTGGAGCTTACACAATCTGTATCAGAACGTGAAATGGAAGAACAGATACTTGATAGTATGGAGCTTGAGCGTGAGCGTGGTATTACCATTAAAGCGCATGCGGTAACACTTTACTATAAAGCAAGTGATGGTTTAGAGTATGAGCTAAATTTAATAGATACTCCCGGTCACGTTGACTTTAATTATGAGGTTTCACGTTCGCTTGCCGCTTGTGAGGGTGCGGTGCTTATTGTTGATGCATCACAGGGTATAGAGGCTCAGACTTTGGCCAATACTTATCTTGCAGTAGATCATGGGTTAGAAATCTTGCCGGTTATAAATAAAATAGACCTACCTTCTGCAGAGCCTGAGCGTATAAAAAATGAAATTGAGGATGTTATAGGAATACCGGCAGACACGGCCCCCTTGGTTTCTGCTAAAACAGGCGTTAACGTAGAAGAAGTTTTAGAAAGAATAGTTACCGATATTCCCGCTCCTAAAGGCGATAGAGAAGCTCCGCTTTCAGCACTTATATTTGACTCTTACTATGACCCATACAAGGGTGTAGTTGTTTACTTTAGAGTAATTGGCGGTAAAATCAAGAGCGGCGACCGTATTAGAATGATGGCTACCGGTGCTGAATTTGATATTGTAGAAATAGGCAGAAAAAGGGCTACCTGTTTAGAGCCTTGTGACGTTTTAGAAGCTGGCGAGGTTGGTTATCTTTCGGCATCTATTAAAACTGTTAGCGAAGCACGTGTGGGCGATACCATTACTTTGGCAAATGCTCCTGTAGCACAACCGCTTGAGGGATATAGACAGGTTAATCCGGTTGTTTTCTGCGGTATCTATCCCGCAGACGGTGCAAAATATCCCGATCTTCGTGATGCTTTGGACAAGCTACAGCTTAACGATGCATCATTGCTGTTCGAGCCTGAAAGCTCAAATGCGTTGGGATTTGGTTTCCGTTCAGGATTTTTAGGTCTTTTGCATATGGAAATTATACAAGAAAGACTTGAAAGAGAATATAATCTTGACCTTGTAACTACTGCTCCTAGCGTTGAATATAAATTTGTACTTACTTCGGGTGAAGAAATAACGGTAGATAATCCTACTAATTATCCCGACCCTGCAGTAATTGCTGAGGCTTTAGAGCCTGTGGCCGACGTGCATATTTATAGTCCAAGCGATTATGTTGGTACAATTATGCAACTTTGCGAGGAACGCCGTGGCGTTTATACCGATATGAAGTATATGGGTGACCGTGTAGATATTCACTACATTTTACCTATGGGTGAGATTGTTTATGACTTTTTTGATGCGCTAAAATCTCGTACAAAAGGCTATGCCAGCTATGATTATGAAGTTAAGGGTTATGAAAAGTCAAAGCTTGTAAAATTAGACGTTATGCTTGCAGGCGATGTGGTAGATGCTTTGTCGTTTATAGTTCATACGGATAATGCTTATGCACGTGCCCGCAGAATAGCTGAAAAGCTGAAGGATTATATTCCAAGACAATTGTTTGAAGTGCCTATTCAGGTTGCAGTTTCGGGCAAAATAATTGCAAGAGAAACTGTAAAGGCGCTACGTAAGGACGTGCTGGCTAAGTGCTACGGCGGCGATATTACCCGTAAGAAAAAGTTGCTTGAAAAGCAAAAAGAGGGTAAAAAACGTATGCGTAAGTTAGGTAGTGTAGAAGTACCGCAAGAAGCGTTTATGGCTGTACTTAAGCTTGATGAATAGTGGTGTATATATATGGAAAAGAAAAGAAGTGCAAGACAAGAGGCAATAATCAGAAGAAGAATATTTTTAGGAATTTGTGCTTGTGTTTTGATAGCAATAGTAGCTTTAATAATTTTTATTGTAGGAGCTATTACTTCTGATGATAAGGAAAGGGACGTTACATATAGCGAATCATTACAGACAGAGATTTCCAGTGAAGACAGTAGTTCTTCAAAGGAAGAAGTTGAGTCTGTAACATCAATAGATGAAAAGACAGGTTTAAACATAACATATTCTAATCTTTTACTTGTTAACGGTGAGAATCCTTTGCCAGAGGACTTTGATTATGAGGGTAATCTTATAACTATTCCACAAAATTATATTAAGGGTTCGCTTACACAGTTTGATAAGGACGCTTGGCCGTATTTGCAGGCTATGCTTGATGCGGCTAGAAGTGAAAATATTGATATTGGTGTATGGTCACCTTATCGTTCCTATAACACACAAAAAATGCTTTATGAAAACAGAGTTACTTTGTGTATGAAAAAAGGTCTTGACCGTGCCGCCGCTGAAATAGAAGCGGCAACTGTAGTTGCACGTCCGGGAACTAGTGAGCATAATACCGGTTTAGCGCTTGATATTAATTGCGCTAACGATTCTTTTGAAACTAGTGCGGCATATACTTGGCTTACTGAAAATGCCGCTGATTATGGTTTTATTATGCGCTACAGAGAGGATAAACAACCCATTACAGGCGTTATTCATGAATCTTGGCATTGGCGCTTTGTAGGTGTGAAGGCTGCCAGAGAAATTAACAAGCTGGATATGTGCTTGGAAGAGTATGTTGATTACTTAGCTAAAGAAAAAGAAAACTAATTTACAGTAACGGAATTTGAGGATAGAAAATGAGTAAAATAGGTTTTGATAATGATAAATATATAAATCTGCAGTCCCAAAAAATAAGGGATAGAATTGCACAGTTTGGCGGAAAGCTTTATATGGAGTTTGGTGGTAAGCTTTTTGATGATTACCATGCTTCAAGAGTGCTTCCCGGCTTTAAGCCTGATGCTAAGGTTAAAATGCTTTTAGAGCTTAAGGACGATGCTGAAATTGTAATAGTTATAAATGCAGATGCTATTGAAAAGAACAAGCGCAGAGGTGATTTGGGCATTACTTATGACCTTGACACCTTACGCCTTATTGACGCTTTTAGAGAAATAGGTCTTTTTGTTGGTAGCGTTGTTATAACCTGCTATACAGGTCAGCCTTCTGCTCAAAACTTTGAAAAGCGTCTTACTGCGCTAGGCATTAAGGTATACCGTCACTATCCTATAGCTGATTACCCCTCAAATATTCCGCACATTATAAGCGAAGAAGGCTTCGGTAAAAACGATTATATTGAGACTTCACGCCGTTTGGTAGTTGTTACAGCACCTGGACCCGGTAGCGGTAAAATGGCAACCTGTCTTTCACAGCTGTACCACGAAAACAAACGTGGAATTAAGGCGGGTTATGCTAAGTTTGAAACATTCCCTATTTGGAGCATTCCGCTTAAGCATCCTGTAAATATAGCTTACGAGGCGGCAACAGCTGACCTTAACGATGTTAATATGATTGACCCATTTCATTTAGAAGCATATTCTGAAATGGCGGTTAATTATAATAGAGATATTGAGATTTTCCCTGTACTTAATGCTATGCTAGAGGGTATTTTGGGCGAATCACCCTATAAAAGTCCAACCGATATGGGCGTAAATATGGCAGGCTTTGCCATTTGCGATAATGATGTGGTAGAGAAAGCTGCTAAACAAGAGGTTTTGCGTAGATATTTTGCGGCGCTTGTTAATGTGCGTCAGGGAATGGGCGAGCAATCTGACGTATCAAAAATAGAGCTACTTATGAAACAGGTGGGCGTAAATGTTTCTGATCGTCCTGTAGTGGCGGCGGCATTGCAAAAAGCCGAAGAAACATCTGCACCTGCGGTTGCAATAGAATTGGCAGACGGTACTGTTATTACAGGTAAAACATCAAGCCTTTTGGGTGCTTCATCCTCGTTGTTGCTTAACTGTTTAAAGGTGCTTGCAGGTATTCCGGATGAAATTAATCTTATTTCACCTACTATTATAGAGCCTATACAACGCCTTAAAACCGATATTATGGGAAATCATAATCCAAGACTTCATATGGATGAAATTTTAATAGCGCTTTCAATTTGTGCCGCAACTAGCGATGTTGCAAAGTTAGCACTTGACCAAGCGCATAAGCTTAAAGGTCTTGAGGCGCATTCAACCGTAATACTTTCACGTGTTGATGAAAATGTATTCAAAAAGCTAGGCGTTAATATTACATTTGAACCTAAATATCAAACCAAAAAGCTTTATCATAATTAACCTTAGTCGGTTACAGTTTACTTATATTTGTCATTTTACAAATGAACGGTCAGTAAGTGATAGAAATTTCACATTACCAGAGGAGTGATTTTATGTTTAATGCAACGGATGTAACTAGAATTTCTAACGGGCGTAGCTTTATGGCTTCGTCTGAAAACCCAACAGGCGCACCCGGTGGTGGCAGTCGTGGCACTCATTTAGATAAACTTAGTGCACGTATTCCAATTCCTGCAGGCAAGACCATTACTCTGCTCGATATAGATGGTCCGGGCGAAATTCAAAGTATGTGGTTTGGAAGTCGTTTGCGTTGGGACGATATTATTCGTATTTATTGGGACAATCAGGAACACCCTTCTGTAGAGGTTCCCGGTAGTGCGTTTTTCGGTTATCCTTTCTTTGAGAATGTGTTGGATATTAACGGTGATTTTCCCACCCTGAATTCTGCAATGGTGCTTACAGCCCCCTGTAGAGGATTTAACTGTTACTGGAAAATGCCTTTTAAAAAACATTGTAAAATCACGCTGGAAAATCGTCATCCCTGGCAGGATAGCTGGACACATTATGCAATCACAGGTGAGCTTAAAGATGTTCCTGATGATGCGGCGTATTTCTGTGCTTCTTACCGTCAGGCACGTCCCGTTCCTCAAGACCATGAATATATTGCCATTGATGGCATTCGTGGCAAGGGCCACTTTGTAGGTCTGTCACTTGGTGTGGGACTTGGTAGTGAAAATATGTGTTGGTGTGAGGGAGAGCCGAAGATGTATATCGACGGTGAGAAGTACCCATCAATCAACTATACCGGTATGGAAGATTATTTCTGCGGTTCATACAATTTCGGTGATGACGATGCTAAATTGGGTCACCATCAGACCTATTCGGGACATTATGTTGGAATGTATGCGATGCTTGGTTCAAATCGTACCGATCCGCATAACACCAGCCGTATGATTATGCCTAGATTTATGCTATACCGTTGGCATATTCCGGATCCTATCCGCTTTAATACCGAATTTAAAATGACACTACAGGCGCTTAATAACTTCTCTGAGTACGGTCCTCATGTTCGTAGAGATGATTATATTACGGTTGCTTATTGGTATCAAACTCTGCCTACTGCACCATTAGCACCGCTTCCAACCCCTAAGGAATGTGATTTGACTTAAATTCATTCGCTAAAAGAGGAATTTGAATGATTATTAAAGATAAAATTATCAATTTTCTAGGTGACAGTATCACTCAGGGTATTGGTGCAAGTGAAGAAAATAAGGGTTATGTTGCAATTTTATGCGAAAAATACGGTCTGAAACGTGCCAATAATTATGGAATTTCAGGAACACGTATAGCACGCAGAAGTGTGTTGCGCACTTGCGAGACAGAAGACCTTTATTTTTCAACCAGGGTTGACAGTATGGACAAAGATGCAGACATAATTGTAGTGTTTGGCGGTACTAACGATTACGGTCATGGTGGTGCTCCACTTGGAACTTTTTATGACCGAACAGAAGACACCTTTTATGGTGCATGTCATCTTCTGTTTTTGCGTTTGATGAACAAGTATCCGGGTAAGCCTATAGTTGTTTTGACACCTATGCATCGTGCTGACGAAAACGACGTGACCTATAAAGGTCCTGAAAACCAGCCAACTCGTTTAATTGATTATGTAAATATAATAAAAGAAGTCGCACAGTATTATTCACTTCCGGTTTGTGATTTGTGGGCAAATCTTGGCATTTGTCCCGTGGTAGAGTCAAATAGAGAGGCTTTTTGTCCCGACGGTTGTCATCCTAACAATGAGGGGCACAATTTGTTGGCTGAACGTGTTGGTAATTTTTTGTTGCAACTGTAATTTTATTGAGTTTCAAAGCAAGCGTCTGAACCAAAAACATATATTTAATGATAAAAAACAAAAAATCATCAAAAATAGCTCGATTTTGCTGTGTGATATTTGCTACTTAAAACCCGAAAGTTTTATAATTAATAAAAAGCGATTGGTTGAAAATTAACCAATCGCTTTCTTTTATTTTCCGCTACGTAGCTTATTAATTTTATCACGAAGTATTGCCGCATGCTCAAATTCAAGAATTTTGGCTGCTTGCTTCATTTCGTTTGTAAGTCGCTTAATTTCTGCTTCACGCTCCAGCTTAGACATTTTTGATACGGGTTTATCATTTTTAACCTTTGTGCCTATTTCTATTATATCGTGAACATTTTTAATTATTCTTTTGGGAACTATTCCGTGGTCTGAATTGTATTTTTGTTGAATGCTACGTCTGCGCTCGGTTTCGGTTATAGCCCTTTCCATAGATGGTGTTACCGAATCAGCGTACATAATAACTTGACCTTCGGCATTACGTGCGGCACGGCCTATTGTTTGCACAAGCGAGGTTTCGCTTCTTAAAAATCCCTCTTTGTCGGCATCCAAAATGGCAACAAGCGATACCTCAGGTATGTCAAGACCCTCACGTAATAGGTTAATACCTACAAGCACATCAAACTCACCAAGGCGCAAATCACGTATAATTTCCATACGTTCTATGGTGTCAATATCATAGTGCATATAACGTACCTTAATGCCTAAATTTTCAAGATATTCGGTAAGGTCTTCAGCCATTTTTTTAGTGAGTGTAGTTATTAGCACTCGCTCTTTTTTTGCGGTGCGTTCATTTATTTCAGAAACAAGGTCGTCTATCTGACCATCGGTAGGTCGTACCGAGATTTTTGGGTCTAAAAGACCGGTGGGGCGAATAACCTGTTCTGCTATCTGTGCAGAATGTTGTTTTTCGAATTCGGCTGGTGTTGCAGAAACGAAAATTGCCTGATTAACATGGTTGTAGAATTCTTCAAAATTAAGCGGACGGTTATCGAAAGCTGATGGCAATCTGAACCCGTACTGAACAAGATTTTCCTTTCTTGCTCTGTCTCCGCCGTACATACCACGCACCTGTGGCAACGTAACGTGCGATTCATCAACAAAAAGAATGTAATCATCAGGGAAATAATCCAGCAATGTAGATGGTGTACTGCCGGGTTCTCGGCGTGAAAGCACACGTGAATAGTTTTCTACACCCTTACAGGTGCCAATTTCACGCAACATTTCAATATCATACTCGGTGCGTTGGCGTATACGTTGCGCTTCTATAAGCTGCTCATTTCCTATAAAGAATTTAACCCTGTCTTCCATTTCTTGTTTTATTTCGGCAAGGGCATCTTCCTTTTTATCCTGCGGTACAATATAATGCGAGGCAGGGTATATAGCTATATGCGATAAAAGTGTTTTAACTTCACCCGTTACGGTGTTGATTTCAGAAATTCTGTCAATTTCATCACCGAAAAACTCTATTCGTACCGCATTTTCACCCGAGTAAGCAGGGAACACCTCTACTGTATCACCACGTACACGGAATTTGTTTCGAACAAAGTTAATATCGTTGCGCTCATACTGTAGGTCAACTAGCTTGTGGATTAAATCGTCTCGGTTTTTCTCCATACCGTTACGAAGTGAAATCACCATATTTCTGTAATCTATAGGGTTACCAAGTGAATATATACAAGAAACAGAGGCTACAATTATAACGTCACGGCGTTCAGATAAAGCACAGGTAGCGCTGTGGCGAAGCTTGTCGATTTCGTCATTTATGGCAGAATCTTTTTCAATGTAGGTGTCAGTACCCGGAATATACGCTTCGGGTTGGTAATAGTCATAGTAAGAAACAAAATACTCCACCGCATTTTCGGGGAAAAATTCACGGAACTCTGAACACAGCTGTGCGGCGAGTGTTTTATTATGAGCTAGAACAAGAGTGGGGCGGTTTACTTTTTCAATAATATTCGCCATAGTGAATGTTTTACCGCTACCTGTAACGCCAAGCAAGGTTTGCTCACTATAGCCTTTGTTTAAACCGTCTACTAATTTTTGAATAGCCTCAGGCTGGTCGCCCGTTGGCTTGTATTTACTGTGTAAAACAAACTTATCCATCATTCCCACCTCTATTCAATTATTATTTTTCACAACAACAATTTATATATGTAATTTATTTGTAGTTTAAATCGTCAACTGTCCAGCTTTTTAAAACTGCACACATTTCGGTGGCTTCTTTTATCGCACCCGCTAAATCGTGCTCTAAATAATTACCGCATTCGTGCTTTTTATTTCCTGGTATTTCACCGTTGAATTCGGCAATAAATAAGAAAGAATCCTTAATAAGCTCAAGTGCTTGTGCGTAGCTTACGGTATCTCTAAGCAATAAATAAAATCCTGTGCGGCAACCCATAGGACCAAAGTAAATAACGCTATCCTTATATTTACTGTTGCGAACAAATGTGGCAAAAATATGTTCTATAGTATGCATAGCGGCGTTTTCAAGATATTCACCGCCATTAGGCAGTTTGGCACGTATATCGTATGTTACTACGTCACCGTCAATTCTAGAAATATAAACACCTTTTGTCAATGTATCGTGATTAACGGTAAAGCTTAATATTTTTTCCATTTTATATCCTCCGTAAAAAAGAAGTTAACATATTAATATTTTAACATATTATTTTTGCTATGTATATAAAAAATAATGTTTTTTTAACTGAAATATTGAAAAAACGGCTGAAATATGGTATATTTTTAAAAGATTAATTTTTTAAGGTGATACAGAATGAGTATAAGAATAGGAATTTACGGTTACGGAAATTTGGGTCGTGGCATAGAAAACGCAATAAAACAAAATAGTGATATGGAATTAGTTGCTGTTTTCACAAGACGTCAGCCTGATACGCTTAAAATAAACACAGAAAATGTACCTGTAGTAAGTGCTTCTGAAGTAGATTCATTTATTGGCGAAATAGATGTTTTAATTCTTTGTGGTGGTAGTGCTACAGATTTACCTGTACAAACTCCTGCGCTTGCAGAAAAATTCTGTGTGGTAGATAGCTTTGATACACATGCTAAAATACCTGAGCATTTTGCAAATGTTGATGCTGCGGCTAAAAAGGGAAATAATATAAGCTTAATTTCTGCCGGATGGGACCCCGGTATGTTTTC
>JAZREW010000100.1:0-7142 GCA_045661005.1 Acutalibacteraceae bacterium
AGGTGTTTATCTTGATTTTTGTTCTTTAATTGAAGATTAATATTTTAAATTTATAGCTGGTATGCGGTTTATACTACAAAACCCCGTCAGGTAAGTGTTTTTTCTGACGGGGTTTGTGGTTTATTTAGTTTAAATACCAAATTGCAAAATTTAAATATCCTGCAAATATTACCCATATTAGATATGGTATTTGTAAAACTGCAGATAATTGGTCGATTTTATAATATTTTTTAATAGTTAAAGCTACCAAAGCTATCAAAACCAAAAGCCAAATAAAGGCGAATAGATATTGACGGTTATTAAAGAAAAATATGCTCCAAAAAAAGTTGAAAATCAGGCTTAAGGCGTATGTAAATAAGGCGGATTTCTTTGCTTGCGGTGCAGTATTTGCTGTGTTATATATTTTTGCGGCACTAATGCCCATAAGAGTATATAAAAGCGTCCAAACAATAGGAAAAACAATTGATGGCGGTGCTAACGTGGGTTTTGTAATATTTGAGTAAAGGTCCATGTTTTTAGCGGTTATCAAAGCTGAAATTCCGCCGGTTGCTAGAGCTATGACTATAGAAATAATGTAAGATTTTGCATTAATTATCATTATATCACACCTTTGATAATTTGTTGTATTTTATATTTATGTTGCTTTGTTTACAAATATATCTTGTTCTTTACTTTTGGTGTGTTTTATGTTATTTTTTAGATAAATAGAATCTGTTGGTGATAATTTTGAATTATGAAAAGTGGATGAATAATAACACACAAAATCTTTGTGGTAAAAAGGTTGCAGTTACAGGTGCTACTGGTGGAATAGGTATTGAGCTTTGCAGATTTTTGTCACAATTGGGTGCTGAGTTAATTCTGTTGAATAGAAGTGAAGAAAAAACTAATATTTCAATTGATGACCTAAAAAAAGATTTTCCAAATTTAAAATATAAGTTTATTCCTTTACAGCTTGAGAATGTGTTTTCTGTAAAGAATGCTGTTGAAGAACTTAAAACCGAACAAATTGATATTTTAATACATAATGCCGGCGCTTACAGTATTCCAAGATACAAAACCGAGCTCGGTGTAGATAATGTATTTCAAATTAATTTTTTAGCACCGTACTATATGTCTGTGCAATTGCTTGAGACTATAGCAATAAAGTCTGGTAAGATTATTGTAGTTGGTAGCATAGCGCATAATTACTCTAAAACGGATAGTGCGAATATTGATTTTGCAAATATTTGTGCTGCAAGTAAAGTTTACGGTAATGCGAAACGCCGTTTTATGCTTGCAATGTATGAGCTTTTTAAAAATGAAAAAAGAGTGAGTTTGAGTGTTGTTCATCCCGGAATAACATTTACTAATATTACAAATCATTATCCAAAGCTTATATTTGCTATTATAAAAAATCCAATGAAAATAATATTTATGAAACCTAAAAAGGCATCGTTATGTATTATCAAAGGGATTTTCGAAAATACAAATTACGCTGAATGGATTGGACCAAAAATATTTAATGTGTGGGGATTGCCTAGCAAAAATATGCTTAAAACATTTAAATATAGCGAAGCTGAAGAGGTTTTTAGCAATGCTTGCGAGCTTTTAAAAGAATTTAATTAATTTGTTGAATACTGCATTTTAGTGTGATATAATTTAAAAAAATGTACAGAAAGGTTTGATTATTTTGGTAAAACATATTATACTTTGGAAACTTAAAGAAGAATTTAACAATGAAGAGGTAAAAACAAATATAAAAATTAGCATCGAGTCATTACTTGGTTTAATTCCCGGTCTTATTGAAATTAGTGTTCAAACAACATCCCTTGCTAGTTCTAATGCAGATGTTATGCTTTATTCTGTTTTTGAGAGTGAAACTGCGCTTAAAGAATATGCTATACATCCCGAACATGTAAAGGTTGCTGATACATACGTTAGACCGTTCACCGAAAGTAGACTTTGCCTTGATTTTGAAGTGTAAGGTGTATTAATTATTTAAAAAAATACAACATTTCCAAAAGGGACATTTTTTGAAAAAATGTCCCTTTTGTCTTATTGACAACAATGCTTTTGATGTTATAATTAATTTAATATTTATAAATAGTTAATTTACATTGTTAGGGGATATAAAGATGGGTAATGTAATTGAAATAAATAATAGAAGAGAACCTTTTTGGGATAATTTTTTGGTTGACAGTTCAAAATCTACTGCAACTTTTAGAGTTAATAATCCCACTTTAATTGATACTTGTTTCTTTTTTGATGATGACCTTGAAAAAGAGTCAATTAGCTATCCTTGTATTTTAAAGGATGATAAAGGCTATAAAATGTATTATATTGTGCATTCAGCGGGCGAGGCAAAGCCTTTGGTTTATGCCTCTGTAGTTGAAAGTGCAGACGGTATTAACTGGAGCAAACCTGAGCTTAATATTTTTAAAGATTACAACCTTAAAATTAATAATGTTGTAATGGATGAAATTGACGATAATGCTTTCTTCTTTTATGATAATAACCCTGATTGTCCCGCAAACGAAAAGTATAAGGCTGTATCTGCAGGTGATATTGAGGTAGACGGTGAAAAGAAACGTGGTCTTTTAAGCTGGGTGTCTAACGACGGTTACAACTTCACCAAAAAGGCAGTTCTTACCGATAAAGGCCATTTCGATTCGCTTAACACAATGTTTTACAAAGACGGCAGATATTGGTGCTATTTCCGTGGATTTCATAATATAATTCCGGGTGGTGAAATTAGCTGGGCTACCCGTGATATTAGAGTGATGAGTTCTGAGGATTCTGTTAATTGGACCGACCCAAAACAGATTGAATACGATGACGGTTTCGACCATGCAATGTATACTAATAACGCTATCCCTTACGAGAGGGCGCCACATATAACCGTCGGTTTTCCGACCCGTTATTTTGAAAGAAAGGGTTGGACAGAGAATATCAAGCAAATGCCAAGCTATGATATTAAGGTTATAGCCGCTGAAAAATGTGAATTGCAGGTTGATAAAGACAGAACTGGTCTTGTTAATACTGATTGTGTATTTATGCTTTCACGTGATGGCGATAATTGGCACAGATATAACGAAGCATTTTTAGCACCGCCTTACGAAACCAAAGACAATTGGATTTATGGCGATTGTTATCCGGCATACAATTTGGTTGATGCGGGCGATGAAAATTTTTATATTTATGAAATTGGTTTACATATGACCTACGGTGACTCAAAGCCATTATACCGTTATAAAATCAGAAAAGACGGTTTTGCGTACATTTATGCGGACAGTACCGAAAAAACAGTTGTTACCAAGCCTATTATTTTTAAGGGCAAAGATTTGCATCTTAATTTCTCAACATCTGCATTTGGTTACATATTTGTAGATGTGCTTGATGAGTACGGAAACTTACTGTCAAACAAAGAAAGCTTTGAAATTTACGGTGATAATATTGACAGAAAGATTACCTTTGCTGATGGCAGTGATTTTTCTGAATACGAGGGCAAACCTGTAAGACTTCGTTTTAGAATGTGCGATGCAAAGCTTTATTCTATGAAATTTGAATAGTTTTTACTATAAATGAGTGGATACTTAAAGGTTAAGTATCCACCATTTTGTTAAATTTTATTTGCAAAAAAATGCATAAATTGATAAGAAAATATAATTAGCAAACATTATAATTAATAAGAGAATACGAAAGGTGAATTTTTATGTATAGCGGTATTAAAAAGATTGAAGAAGTTATCGAATATATTGAAGCCAATATTACAAATGAAATTAATTGTGACACATTGGCAAGTAAAATGAATCTTTCTGTATATGAATTTAGAAGAATTTTTTCTTTTGTAGTTGGTTGCCCAATATCTGAATATATCAGAAAACGCAGACTTTCTTTGGCGGCCTGTGAAATAATGACAAGCAAAAATATCAATATGCTTGAAATTAGCGAAAAATACGGTTATACCAGTCAATCTGCGTTTATAAAAGCTTTTGGCGAGCAACATGGAATTTCGCCAACTATGTGTATGAAGGGTGATTGCGAAATTACATTGTTTACTCGTCCGCATTTTCAGATTAATATTAGCGGTAGAGATAATATTCCGTTCAGAGTAATCGAAAGTGAAGAATTTATAATTCAAGGTTATCAAGCCATTTCAACTATAACCGATACTTGTTGTTGCGATGATGTTTGGACTCACTTTTATGATGAAAATGTAGATAAAAAATTGCAGGAATTAGGTTGCGAAGATGCAATTTATGTTTCTTATTATGACCAAAATGAAAATGTTGATTGCACTATCGGTATGAGGTTAAATGCCAAAGATGGTGTGTGTGCCGACTTAAGTGCTTTAAAAGTTCAAAGCTGTAGATTTGCGTGCTTTAAATTGCATACAGTAGATGATGAAATAGTAAACGAGATTTTTAGTAAGATACTTTATGAATGGTTACCGTCTGCAAATCTTAAAAAACGTGCCGATGTACCTACGATTGAGGTATATCCATTTGATATGTCCATTGATGGATTTGAATGGGAAATCAGAATACCGATAGAATAAAGCAAGGTAGGTGTTTAATATAAAAAAATTATATGCTCAAGCTGTTGTTGTTGGCGGAGGGGCTGGTGGTTTTGCGGCGGCTTACACTTTAGCTAAAAACAACATTAAAACTATTTTAATTGAAAAGAATACCGGCCTTGGCGGCACTAGTGTTTACGGCGGTGTAAACTGCTGGGAGCCTGGTGTTGCGAGTGGTGAATTGCATCAGATTATTAGAAAAAAACTATCTGCTATTCCTAATGCATGTGCCGTGTGTAAAACGGTTGATAATTCACTTTTATTGAAACCTAATGAAAAATCTGAGAACAATTTCTCTAAATATCCTTGGGGGCTTTCTGTAACTGATGAAGAAGCAACTTATGAGGATACTTTAAAAAGATGTTTGTCGCTTTGCGGTGGCAAGTATAGCAATTTACGTAGATTTCAGTTTGAGCCTGAGGCTATGGATAATGTTATGCGTAATCTTTTAGACGAATATAAAGAATTCATAACAGTAATGCTTGAAACCGAGTATATTTCTTGCTCAGTTGAGAATCAGAAAGTTAAATCTATTGTTGTAAAAAACAAAGAAAATGAATATTTAATTACAGCTGACTATTTTGTTGACAGTACGGGTGATATTTTATTAGCCAGAGACGCCGGTTGCGAGGTTACAATAGGAACTGAGGATAAATCACTTTACAATGAACCCTCTGCGGGTGTAAAGGATGAAAAGGCTGTTAATGGTGTTACTTATGTTTTTCGTGTAAGAAGAAGTGCTAATTCTGAGCATATTGATGAATATATTCCGTGCGATAAGGCGATAAGCAGAGATTTTGTTTCTTGCTTTAATTTATATCCTAATGGCGATATTAATATTAATATGTTGCCAACCCTCAAAGGTTTTGAATATTTAGAACTTGGTAGCGATGCCGATGAGGTTGGTATTGCAACTGTTCGCAAATATTGATATACTTTACAAACTGAATACGGTATGAAAGGTTGGGAATTAGAATATATTTTCCCAATGGTTGGAATAAGAGAAAGCTATCGTTTGGTGGGTAAATATGTTTTAACTGAGCATGACCTTGATAAAGGTATAGAAAATCAGAAATACGATGTTGATATTGCTACTATTGCTGACCATAGCTTAGATAAGCATGGCGAAGACGACAAGAATAGAGGCGGTAAAGAAATGCTTATGCCTTACGCAATTCCTGTTTCTTGCTTAGAAGCTAAAGAGTTTGATAATCTTTTTGTGGCTTGTAGGGGCGCATCTTTTTCTAATATTGTCGCATCATCTGCAAGATTAACCCGAACTATGATTGGCCTTGGTGAAGCAGTAGGAAGAGAAATTAATAAAAGAATAAATTTTAAAGGAGAATAAATTATGAAAATGAATGGTAAAATTGTATTAATTACAGGCGGAAGTAGCGGTTACGGAAAGGCAACTGCTAAAAAAATGGTAGATGCCGGCGCTACTGTTATTATTACTGCACGCAATCTTGAAAATCTTGAGCTGGCACAAAAAGAAACAGGATGTGCTGATATTATCAAGATGGATGTAACAAAGTTTGAAGACTGGAAAATGACATACGATTTTATTGTAGAAAAGTATGGCAGAATTGATGTTTTGGTTAACAATGCAGGCGGCGGTGTAGCTATTAAAGAAGTAACCGAGCAAACTGTAGAAGAAATTGATAAGTCTATTGCTCTAAACTTAAATAGCGCTATATATGGCACAAACATATTTGCTCCTCTTATGAAAGAGCAAAAAAGCGGAACTATTATTAACGTTGCTTCGGTATGTGCTAAACAGGCTTGGCAGGGTTATAGTGTTTACGCAGCTGCAAAATGGGGAATGCTTGGTTTTTCTAAGGGCGCTTATATTGATTTGCAGCCTTACAACATTCGTGTAACCTGTTTGATTCCTGCGGCTGCCAGCACCGGTTTTGCTAAGGGTGCTAATTTGGCAGAGGGTGAACATAAGTTGACCGCAGATGATGTTGCAGATTCAGTTATGTATATTTGCGAACTTCCTGAACATGTTGTTGTTGAAGAAGTTACTGTTTGGGGTATTGACCAGATAGTAAATCCTCTATAATTATTAAAAATTTAAAGGCAGACATATGTCTGCCTTTTTTAACATACAAAAATTTATTTTGGCAGCAAAATATTAGTAATTAGATGTAAAACCGTACAAAACTAAATGTTGATTTTATTGTATATAAACTTTATAATATTTAAAAAGAAAATTTTAAAGGAGTAAAAATGGGTAAGTTTGACGGGTTTTTAATCCATTCTGATTTAGACGGTACTTTTGCAGTTGGCAAAAACATTTTTAAAGAAAATGTTGACGCTATAAAATATTTTACCGAAAACGGTGGCAAGTTTGCTTTTTGTACAGGTAGACCTACAGGGTATCTGCGTGAAATAAATATGCTCGATATTATCAATGCGCCTGTATGCATACTTAATGGTGCGGTAGTTTATGATTATAGTTCTGAAGAAGTTTTATATGAACAAAGGCTTAATTTTACGGTAGGAGATTTTCTTAATATCATTCAGGAATTTTCAAAAAATGTCACCTTGGTAAGATGCTATTATAACCATTTTGGTGAATCTT
>JAZREW010000101.1:0-3391 GCA_045661005.1 Acutalibacteraceae bacterium
CTTATCCTTTGCGATCTCATCGCTAAGCTCTACAGAACCGTAAACTCTGTTCCAGCCTTCGCCTCTTAAGGTGCCCTTTTCAAAGTTATCGTAAGCGCCCTTGGTACGGGTAAACCAGTCATCAAAGTCCTCCACATTGGTGATGACCTTGTCGCCAATGCCATTTCTGTTGTAGCAGAACAACAGGTTGAAAAAGTGCCTGAAAAGATTTCTTATAAAGAAACTAAAAGCACAGTAAGCATACCTGTAAGCAATGATGCTAAAACAGCAATTATAGTGGATAAATCAAACAACACCATAGTGGCACAGCGCAATGCACATGTTCGCACCTATCCTGCATCAACTACAAAAATTATGACATTGCTGGTTGCGGTTGAAAATAATCTAGATTTAAGTGATACATTTACAATGTCTTATGATATTACCGACCCGCTTTATGTGGCAGATGCATCTTTAGCAGGCTTTTTGAATAAAGAAGAGGTTAGCATTGAAGATTTAATTTATGGTACAATTTTGCCATCAGGCGCAGAGGCGGCTATGGGTCTTGCGGTAAAGACTGCAGGCAGCGAAGAAGAATTTGTAAAGCTGATGAATAAAAAGGTTAAAGAATTGGGTCTTAAAAACACCAATTTCACCAATGTTACAGGCTTGCACGATAAAAAGAATTATTCGTCAGCTTATGATATGGCTATTATATTAGATGCGGCTTTGCAAAATGATTTTTGCAAAAAAGTGCTATCTACTTTCCAACACACAACCGCTGTAACAGAGCAACATCCCGAAGGTATACTGCTTTCAAGTACGTTGTTTTCGCATATGTATGGCACAGAACCCGAAACCGCTACAATTTTGGGCGGCAAAACAGGTTATCTAACTGAGGCGGGTTATTGTATAGCCTCTTACGGTAAGAGTAATGATAACGAAAAAGAATATATAGTGGTTACTTTTGGTAATTCGGCACGTTGGCCTGCGTTTTTTGGTCAGATAGATTTGTACAAGGAATTTGCAAAATAAATCAATTGTTTTCAAGAGGTGAAAGCCGTGTTTGGCTTTAAAAAGAAAAATCCCGATAAAACAGAAGTTCTTGCTAAAATGGATGGCAGAGAAATTAAATATGTAACCCGTAGGGTAAGGGATGAGGACGGTAACGTTAAAGAGCTTATTCTTGGCAAATCGGGCAGAATAGTTGTTATAGACGGCGAAATACGTGTTATGTGCGGTGAAACCGACGTGTTTCGCTGTAGTGTGAATGACGCTACATACTATATACTTTTAAGCGGAGACGGTATGACCGTTTCGGGCGTTAATTCTATAGATGGCGAGCAAATGGATATAATTGTGTATTTCACATATTATAGAAAATAGAAGTTAATTTTTCCTACATAAAAGGTGATATTATGAGAATTGCAACTACTACAGGTGATTTTTCAACAGGCTGGGGCGATTATAATTTATATACGCCCGATAGGTCGGATATTCCTAAAATTTTAGGTTATCTGGCTCAATGCGGTTTTAAATATATCGATTTAGGTTTTCCGCTTTATAAGGGTGCAACGCTTGAGACTGATAATTGGAAAGCTTGGGCTGAAAACATTGGTGTTGAGGCCGAAAAGTTAGGTCTTAAATTCGTACAGGCTCATTCAACGGATTCTTGTTACGAAAAGGGCGAGCAACGTGAATACCTTAATAAAATGATAAAGCGTGAGCTTGAAATTTGCAAAATGCTTGGTATTAAGGGTACGGTTGTTCACGCTATTTGCAAGCCGGACGGCGACCGTAAGGATTTTATAGAGAAAAATGTTGAGCTTTATAGTGAGCTTTTAGAAACTGCAGAAAAAACCGGTGTAGAGGTTTATACCGAAAACACCTGCACCAATAACTGCTCTGCATATTTCCTTGTTTGCGCTGAGGATTTTCATAGGCTTGACGAGGCTTTAGGTAAACCTGAGAAATTCGGTTGTTGTTGGGATGTGGGTCATGCTCACGTTCAGCACGTAGAACAGCATGACGAGATTGTAGCCTTGGGTGACAGACTTAAAGCCGTACATATTCATGATAATTTAAGCACGGGCGATTTTCACATGCAACTTTATACAGGCAACTGTAATTTCGACTCGGTTGTAAAGGGACTTGTAGATGTAGGCTTTAAGGGTTACTTTACGTTAGAGGCTTTTTCAATTCCGGCGCCAAAGAATTTTCTTGGCAAAAAAGCTTATGTTGCGCCTGACGGTACAGTTTTTGACAAGCTACGTGATTTTCCACTTGAATTAAAGCTACGTTCAGAGCGTCTTATGTATGATACCGCACGCTATATGCTTGAAACATATAATTGTTTAGATGAATAAAACGAAAAATCCTCTAGGGTGATAATATATGCGCCCTAGAGGATTTTCAACTATGTAGAATTTGGGAATTAAGGGAAATTACAAAATCCGTAACCTAGCAAGGTTGATTTTAGCTTGCGATTCAACCTTTATAGGTTACGGATTTTTGATATAAAGCTAAAAAGAGTTCATATAAACCAACGATATAGTTTATATAATTAACAATACGAGCTATTATGAAAATCAACTAGGTAGTAAAATTGTTTTTAGTTAACTCAATAATTGCATCCAAGTTAAAAATTCTAATTCTCTGTTTGTGCGTTCGGTATTATAAGCAATTAGGCTTTGGCTGTGTTCAATAGATTTCAATGAATCGGTTGTATTTCTTATAAAATTATTAACGCTACTACAAAGCGAATTGATTTTGCTGTTTGCATTTTTTAAACCAACGACTAGTTCATATTGATTATGTGCTATTTCATCTAGCTTATTTAGTATTTCTTCAGTATTAGTAATTATAATATTCATTCTACGCTCATACTCGTAAATATTATACGCTCCTTGGTCACCGGTATTATCATTAAAAGTAAGAGATTTAGTTCGCCCTTTTACCAAATACTCATAGATAGAGCTTACAGCATAAATATTTTGATAATCGGGATTTAAAATATTATACGAATATATTCTTTTCAGATTATTCTTAGACGCCATCAATCTGCTTGACATAATTTGTATTTCGTTGCCCAAAGCTTTTTTCTGAGCTTGTTCTATTTTAAGTCTTCTTTGATCTTCTTCTAATGCTTGTTTATATTTTTGTAAATTTATTTTATAGGAATCTTCCAGTTCTTTTTCCGTCGATGATTTAGCATTTAAACCTACAATAGTTCCTATTATAATACCGCCAACGATAAATCCAATAAACCAGAACAATCCAAACGTCAATATAGCATATATAACTTTTTTAATTAGACCGGAAGTTGTAATAAATTCTATAATAGCAGCGATAGTGCCGATAATTAAACCTATATAAGAACCCACACTGTTCATGTATGATGAAATATTAATAG
>JAZREW010000102.1:0-2866 GCA_045661005.1 Acutalibacteraceae bacterium
TAATTACACCTTATTTACTGCAAGACCCAAAGCGTCTAAAACAGATTCTTCTTTTTCTCTCATAATTGTTTGTTCCAAACCGCCGTTTACATGGTCATAGCCTAAAAGATGAAGCATAGAATGAACAGTTAAAAAAGCAAATTCACGTTCAATACCGTGACCGTATAAATCCGCCTGTGCCAGTGCATGGTCTACTGAAATTACAATATCGCCAAGCATTAAAGCGTTGGTTTCGGGGTTGGTATCAAAAACACCGTCGCTACCTAGCGGGAATGACAAAACATCGGTAGAAGAATCAATGTTTCTGAATTTTGTATTCATTTCTTTAATTTCTTCATCATTAACAAGTGTAACGTCAACCTCGGCAGGTTCGGCCAAACCTTCGAATTCAAGTGTGGCGGTGCAAGCTTTTCTAATAAGCAGGCGTGTGCCTGAGGGCAGTTTTACATTTTTCTGATGGGATACAATATTTACCTTTACACTCATTTCTTTTCAGCACTTCTTTCATAAGCTTTAATAATTTCTTGAACCAACTTGTGCCGAACAACGTCTTTTCCGGTAAGTCGGGAAATTGCTATATCATCAATATTTTTGAGAATTTTTACGGCATCTCTAAGACCTGATTTTTTACCGTCGGGCAAATCTATTTGTGTAATATCACCAGTTACAACTGCTTTAGAGTTAAAGCCTAAACGGGTTAAGAACATTTTCATTTGCTCACAGGTGGTGTTTTGCGCTTCGTCCAGAATAATAAAACTATCATCCAAAGTTCTGCCACGCATATATGCCAGCGGTGCTACTTCAATGTCACCACGTTCTTGACATTTTTGGAAATTCTCAGCGCCTAACATATCAAACAAAGCATCATATAGTGGGCGCAAATATGGATCAATTTTTTGTTGCAGGTCACCGGGTAAGAAACCTAAACGTTCACCCGCTTCTACAGCAGGTCTTGTTAAGATAATACGGTTTACCTGTTTTGCTCTGAACGCATTTACTGCAAGCGCCACAGCCAAATAGGTTTTACCTGTACCCGCAGGACCAACGCCAATTGTTATGGTATTGTTTTTAATTGCATCTACATACTGCTTTTGACCTAAAGTTTTTGGTTTTACGGGCTTGCCCTTAGAGGTTATGCAAATACAATCAGCATCGGTTATATCAGAAATTCTGTAATCCTGACCATCCTCAACCAACGACGCCACATAGTCTATATTCTGGTCTGTAAGCTGTTCGCCCTTTTTTATTATGGTAATAAGACCTTCAATAGTACGGCATGCAGATAAAACATTGTCAACCTCGCCTTTAACCTTTATGGTATTTGAGTGTGAGGTAATGGCAACGTTGTAGCGTTTTTCTATGCGTTTAATATTTTCATCAAAGTTTCCAAACAGATTAACCAACTGTTCAATACGTTCAATATCAATAGTTTGTTCGAACAAAGCACCAATCTCCCATTATATGATTAAAATCAGTATACCATAATATAAATGAATATTCAACAAAAAAGTAGGCGTTTTTATGTGAATTTTGAGAAAAAAACCATCGTTTTTCGGTTGACAATCGGGTTGGCATTGGATATAATAGTATAAATATAAATTTTTAGAGGGAGCGAACAAAATGGCTTATTATTTTAAAGAGATGTCTCATACTTTTAACGAGTATTTATTGGTTCCGGGTTATTCATCTTCTGAATGTGTACCTGCTAATGTTAGCCTTAAGACACCGTTGGTAAAATTCAAAAAGGGTGAAGAACCTGCAATATCTATGAATATACCTATGACTTCGGCTATAATGCAGTCTGTTTCGGGTGACCGTTTGGCAGTAGCACTGGCACGTGAAGGCGGTGTGTCGTTTATATACGGTTCACAGTCTATTGAAGATGAAGCTGCAATGGTAGCAAAAGCTAAGTCATACAAGGCTGGCTTTGTTATTAGCGATTCTAATGTTACACCTGAAAGCACATTGGCAGATGTTTTAGAGCTTAAGGAAAAGAATGGTTACTCAACTATTGCGGTTACTTCTGACGGTACATCAAACGGTAAGCTTTTGGGTATTGTTACAGGACGTGATTACAGAGTAAGTCGTATGTCTACCGATGTTAAGGTTAAAGAGTTTATGACTCCGCTTGATAAGTTAATAGTAGCTGATGAAACTACTACTCTTAAAATGGCTAATGATATTATTTGGGATAACAAGCTTAACTCACTTCCTATTGTTGATAAAAACGGAAACCTAAAATATTTTGTTTTCCGTAAGGATTATGATGCTCATAAAGAAAATCCTAACGAGCTTCTTGATAAGGACAAGCGTTATGTTGTAGGTGCAGGTATTAACACACGTGACTATGAAGAACGTGTTCCTGCATTGGTTGAGGCTGGCGCAGATGTACTTTGTATTGACTCTTCTGAAGGCTTCAGCGAATGGCAATCAAGAACAATCAGCTTTATACGTGAAAAATACGGTGATACCGTTAAGGTTGGTGCAGGTAACGTTGTAGATCGTGATGGCTTTATGTTCTTAGCAGAAGCTGGTGCTGATTTTATAAAGGTTGGTATTGGCGGTGGCTCTATTTGTATTACCCGTGAAACTAAGGGTATCGGTAGAGGACAGGCTACTGCACTTATCGAGGTTTGCGAAGCCAGAAATGAATATTTTGAAAAAACAGGTATTTATATACCGGTTTGTTCAGACGGCGGTATTGTTCATGACCATCATATAACCTTAGCTCTTGCTATGGGTGCAGACTTTATGATGCTTGGTCGTTATTTTGCTCGCTTTGATGAAAGCCCAACAAACAAAATTGCAATTAACGGTAATTACTATAAAGAATATTGGCGTGAAGGTTCTAACCCTGGCCGTAACT
>JAZREW010000103.1:0-5414 GCA_045661005.1 Acutalibacteraceae bacterium
TAAGTTATGGGAATCCCTTGCCCATAGCAGACTGCGTGTGGTTTGCATTTCGTTGTGATAAAATCCTATATACGCAAAATCATCAATATCGCCCGACGCCTTGAGAGTAGCGCCTGCCTCTAAACAAAAACATAAATTGCTTTTAAGTTCTAAACTTCCGCTTAAAAATTCGCCGCCTGAAAGGGTGAGAATTCCGCCGCCAGAAGTGCAGATTTCATTAATTGCGTTTTGTATTCTTTCGGTACAAATACCGTTGTTTTCGGCAACAAGAGTAATGTTCATACTTCACCTTATATTATATCGTAAGCCTCAACGATACCGCTTTTGTGGTAAAGCGAGGGTGTAATCAGCAAAGAGTAACCTCTGCCGTTGTCAGCTGTCCATTCGACCGGTTTGTGTTGCGGTACTGCACAAGCGCCAAGCAACATCATAATAGCACCGCCGTGCATAATAACGGCAGACTCGCTTAAATCGTTATCAAGCATATCAAGCACTATTTGATTAAGACCTATGCAAAGTCTTTTTACAAACTCCGAATTTTCTTCACCCTCGGGTGGGGCAGAAAGCTTGCCCGATGTCCACGGCGCAAAATAAGGGTTACCCTCAAGCTCGGCGGCGGTTTTGCCCTCGAAAATACCAAAGTCATACTCTTTAAGATTTTCAACACAAACTGCGTTGTTATCGGGGTAGAGTACAGCCGCAGTTTGCTTACAACGCAGCATTGGGCTTGAATATACACGCTCTATTTGAGGGTAATCTATATTTTCTTTAAGTAAACGTAATTCGTTTAAACCTTCTGGTGAGAGCGGCATATCAGTTTTGCAACCAATATACTGACCTCTTATATTAGCGTCTGTAGCACCATGTCTTATTAAATGGATTCTAAGTGTTCTCATTCTATACACTCCAATAATTCTGAAATTACGGTATTAGAAACAAGCATACCGTTTTCTGTAAGTGATATATTATTATTTTTATATGTTAAAAGGTTGCCCTTTTGGAATAGTTCGCATTTTTCAAAAAAGCTTTGTGGTAATTTTTCGCCCAATTTTTCTGCGAAATTATTTAAGTCTAAACCGCTGTTCAACCTTAAATTAAGCATTAAATATTCTTCAGAAGTACCGCCTGTGCCATCATTTATTGGTTGTGTGCCGTTTATAAATTCCTTTAAATTTTTAGGGTAATAAAAACGTTCACCGTTTAAAAACGAATGTGCCGAGGGTCCAATTCCTAAATATTCTTCACAGTGCCAATATTTCAAATTGTGTCGGCTTGTTTTTCCGGATTTGCAAAAGTTGGAAATTTCGTAATGCTCATAACCTTTGTTTTTTAAATACTCACACATAATCAAATATTGCTCTGCCTGAGCGTCATCATCAGGCAAATTGAGCTGATGCTTTATTTTATAGAAAAAAGTGTTTTCTTCTATCTTTAAAACATAAGCAGAAATGTGCTCGGGCGATAAGTCGGTAGCTAGTTGTAAACTGCTTTCAAGTGTTTCACAGCTAGAATCGGGCAGACCTAGCATAACATCAAGTGAAATGTTATTAAAACCGAGCCGTCTTGCAAGCGAAAAGGTATTAATAATGTCCTGCTTGCTGTGTCTTCTGCCCAAAAGCTTAAGTTCTGTATCACTACCGCTTTGCATACCTATTGAAAGACGGTTAACACCCGCTTGTTTTGCGCAAAGCAATAACTGCTCCACATTGCCTGTGGGGTTAAGCTCTAGGGTGATTTCTGCTAAGTCTAATACATTAAATTCCTGTTTTATGGCGCTTAATATTGTTTTAATACGTTCATTTAAAAGCGACGGCGTACCGCCACCAAAATAAATAGTATCAATGGGGCGGTTTTTTAATTTGCCGCCCCATTCTTTTATGTAACATATTAAGCTTTTTGTGTAATTATCTAATAATTCATCTGTTACAAAGGATGAATAAAAATCGCAGTAATTACACTTTTTTTCACAAAATGGAATATGTATGTACAGACCTAAACCATTAGTCAAGGATTTCACCGATGCAGCTGCCGGGTACACAAGCGGCATTAGCTTCGTCAGTATCAATATGCATAGCAAGAGCGTAGCTGTCGCTTACACGCGCTACAACGTCAGCAAAAATGAGTGCTCTGTCAGCAGTAGGGATTTTAACGCTAACGATTTGCTTATCTGTAATGTTGTATTTTTCAGCATCAGCACAGGTCATGTGGATATGACGCTTAGCAGCGATTACACCCTCTGTGATTTCAACCTCGCCTGCAGGTCCTATAAGCTTGCAAGCGCCAGTACCCTTAATGTCACCAGATTCTCTGATAGGTGCTACAACACCGATAGAGCGAGCGTCTGTGAGAGAAAGCTCAACCTGAGTATCAGGACGAACAGGACCTAAGATGGATGCTTTAAGCGAACCCTTGCTACCTACAACGGTAACCTTTTCTTCACAAGCAAATTGACCAGGCTGTGAAAGGTCTTTCTTATTTGTTAATTCGTAGCCAGCACCGAAAAGAATTTCGAGATCCTTTTTAGATACGTGTACGTGACGAGCGGATATTTCTACTAAAACTTCCTTTTTCATTACCAAAAAACTCCTTTTAATTATATATGTTCTAATTTTAGCACAATTTCTATATTTTTCAAGTATAGATTTAAAAAAATATCATTTTTTTTGCTTAACATTTGAAAGCGGGTTAGCGTCTACCGCATGTTTTATTTGTTTATCTGAAACGTGGGTGTAAATTTGAGTGGTGCCAAGATTGGCGTGACCTAATATATCCTTAAGTACACGAATATCTACATTGCCGTGTTGATACATAAGGGTAGCGGCGGTATGTCGCAGTTTATGGGTGGAATACCCCATATTGCCAAGACCTGATTTTTCAAGATAGCTTTTTACTATGTATTGTACGGTTTTGGGACTAATTCTTCGGTGGTTACGGCTAATAAACAACGCATTTTTTTCGGTTAATGGTAAGCCTTCACTCGGTCTTACCGCAATATATTCCTTTAAAGCTGACATACAAGCATCGTTTAAATATACAAGTCTTTCTTTATTACCTTTACCCGTTACTGTAAGGCTGCCTTCTTCGGTAATGTCTGAAAGATTAAGCGAGCAAAGCTCAGAAAGGCGCAAACCGCAGTTTAAAAACAGGGTTAAAATACAGTAATCACGCTGTTTATTGTCACCGTCTACCGAATTTAGCAATTCTAAAGAATCCTCAAGTGTTAAATGCTTTGGCAGGCTTTGTTTAATTTTTGGTGCTTCAAGCATTTCGGCAGGGTTGGTTTCAAGCTGATGTGTATGCGAAGTCATATACTTAAAGAAAAGTCTTAGTGTTGAGGTTTTTCTGGCTCTTGTTGCGGTGTTGTTACTGCGCTCGTTTTTGCAGTAAACCAAAAATGAGTACAAATCAGAAATAGTTACCGTTTTAATAAGCTCTAAATTTACGGGGGAAATATCTATTTCTTCAAATTCAGTATTTTTATCTACCATACCTCTAATAATCAGTAAATACCTGAAAAAAGAGCGCAAATCAAGATAGTAACCCTCTACCGAGCGGGAGGATTTACCTTTAATTGTTTCGTTATAGGTTAAAAAATCCCTTATTACAGGCGGTGCGCCTTGTAAAACTTCAAGCTTCATAATTGCAACCCCGTTAATGTTATGGTATTATATGTATATAATAATATCACATTTTTATAAAAAATCAAACCTTAAAGAAAAATTAATAATTTGTATGCTTTTTTCTTAATATTTAAAATGCTAAAATGGTTTCAAAGGCAGGGGTTAGAATGTATAAAATACTTATTTGTGATGATGAAAAGGATATTGTAGCTGCTTTAAAAATTTATTTAGAGGCTGAAAATTATGCAACCGTTTGTGCTTATAACGGCAACGAAGCTATAAATATAGTGAAGAAAGGCGGTATAGACTTAGTGCTGATGGATATAATGATGCCCGAATGTGATGGTATTACTGCTATGGTAGCCTTGCGTGAATTTTCAAATATACCTGTAATTTTACTAACCGCTAAAAGCGAGGATACTGATAAAATTTTAGGTTTGAATGTAGGTGCTGACGATTATATAACGAAGCCTTTTAATCCCGTAGAGGTTATAGCACGTGTTCGCTCACAGTTAAGGCGATTTATGCAACTTGGCGGTAGCAATTCTACTGTAAATAAGCTTACAATTGGCGGTATAGAGCTGGATGATTCTGCAAAACGTGTAATGGTTGACGGTGATGAAATATTGCTTACACCTACAGAGTTTGAAATTTTAAAGCTTCTTATGCAAAATGCAGGTACTGTTTTTTCTCCTAAAGACATTTATCGTAAGGTTTGGAATGATGAGGCGTTTGGTGTAGAAAATACGGTTGCAGTTCATATAAGGCATTTGCGTGAAAAGATAGAGATAAACCCTGCTGAGCCCAGATACTTAAAGGTTGTATGGGCACACGGATATAAGTTCGAAAAGGGGATAAGCTAATGAAGTTCAGAGAAAATATAGGCTTTAAAGTAGCTGCAATATTTTTTTCTTATGTATTGGCGCTTGTAATTGTATTAAGTACAATTTCAATAGGCGTTATGGGATATTATAAGTTTTACTTCAGTAACGTAGAGGTGTTAAAGGAAGAAATACTTACCGACATGGCACAAAACGAGGCTTATTACATAAGTGATCTGCTTGATGATGGTACTAACCTTGAAAAATACTATAGTGACAAAAATGTGTTTTACAGAATATCTTATTACAATTCCGACAAGTTGAATACCAACTACAACGGTCAAGAATATATAGCTACTGCAAGTTCGGTACACTATAATTATAAAGATGAAATAGTTTACGAAGATGAAGACAATACATATTGGGAAACAAAGGAAATAAAGGTTGCCGATATAGAAGTATTTATTGCAGAAAAAATGCATAAAAATGATTTGTTTTCGGTGGCGGCAAAAATGGTAGATATAGGCTACAAATTAAGATTTGCTATGGTTTTTATTGATTTAGTAGCGGTTGCCTTGTTTATCTATTTATTATGTTTTCTTTGCTGTGCGGCAGGTCATGTTGTGGGTGGCGATATAAAGTGTAATTATCTAGACAAGCTACCGTTTGATATACTAACAGCTATTGTGGTTGTGCTTGCATTTTTCAGTGTGATTGCGGTAGACAGTCTTTATTTTGATATGACAAGTGCTGTTGCACTTATGGTCTTTATAGGAAGTATAGACTACTTTATAGCTTTAGGCTATTTGTTGTCGATTTGTACAAGAATAAAAACTCAAACCCTTATAAAAAACAGTTTAATTTATTATGCTTTAGGCTTTATATCGCTTAAAATCAAAAGATTTGCAGGTTGGATGAAATTTGTTTTTTCAAACGCTTCAATACTTCAAAAGGTATGGGTTGTGATATTAGC
>JAZREW010000104.1:0-39013 GCA_045661005.1 Acutalibacteraceae bacterium
ATAGACTTGTAGAGCTTTTTAATCGTATTCTTTGCTCACAAAGGGAATCGGGTTTGATTGGCAGATACAGCAGTGTTAATCCCAAAAAAGAACCAATTGATAAGTATCGCTCGGCAGGTACTGAACGTCTTTTAGCCGGAATTATAAGATATTATGAGGCAACTAACGATAGCAGAGCTTTAAATGCGGCTATTAAAATAGCTGATAAAATTTTAACCCGTATTGATGAATTTATTAAGGCGGGCGAGGATGGTACACTATCCACCTTTGAAGCGTGGGCAACTGAGTATTTTGCAAGGCTTTATAATATTACGGGTGATAAACGCTATCTTGATTTTTGTATTGCTTTAAGCAAGTATTTTAACAGCATCGAGCATACCCATTCGCACTCATTTCTTGCTACAATGCGTGGTTTTCAGTTGGCTGCCATTTATTCGGGTGATATGTCTTTGAATGAAAAGCCTGAAAAATATCTTAAAGAAATTTCACAAGAATACTATGAAATGGCAGACGGCGGTATTCCTGAGGTTTTTCCTCATGGTTATCGTAACGAGGGTTGTTCTATTGCCGATTGGTTAATGTTAAACTTGAATTCTGCTTTAATCAGCGGAGATAAAAATACCTATGCTCGTGCTGAAAAAATTCTATATAATGCATTGTTTTTTAATCAGTATATAACAGGCGGTTTTGGTCACAGAGACTTAAATGAAAAAGGTTATGCGGGCACAGGTCTTTCAGAGGCGTGGTGGTGTTGCACCGAGCATTGCGGTATGGCGATGGCAGAATTCGCTAAAAATACAGTTGTTTTACGTGGTAATAAGCTATGTATTAACTTTTTGCTTTCGGGCGAATATGTTGTTAGCGTACCGAATAAAACAGATATTATTGTTAATATTACTACTTCTTATCCGAGTAATGCTAACACGTTAATTAATATTAAAAATTTACCACAAGACTTTACTGTAGACGTTAATATACCTACCTGTATTGCTAATGCCAACATTTCTGAGCAAGAAATGAATGGTGTTAAAAGAATAGTTATAAACGGAAAAATTGGACATTATGTGGAAGATTATAATGGCTCTGTGGTTTTAAAATACGGACCTTTATTGCTTTCACCCTCAGTTTATTATTGGGGTAAAACTACCGATTTGTCTGATGGTGATGTGCCGGCAGGATATATACCTGATTTTTTACCGAGCGGCAAATGTTATATAGTTTGTAACGAATGTGATGAAAATGGATTTTTAAAGTTTGAAGAAGAACCTTTACCTGAATGGAGTTATTTTGAAGAGGGTCCTGCTTGTCGTACATTCGTAGAAAATTCTGCGGTAAATGTTAAGGTGCGTTTTGAAGACGGTAGCGAAAATACACTTCGTTTCACTCCGCTTTGTTATAATATTTCTAATTTAAGTTGTTATGATGCGCCACTTATTTTTGACGGTTTAATACAAGAATAAACTTTGCAGACTGATTTTAAATCAGTCTGCATTTTTCAGTAAAATATATTGACAGTATTGGCTTAAAATGTTAAAATGCAAATAAAAAATAGAAGGTGGCAAATACTATGGATATAGGTAAAATAGATAAGAATATGGCGGCTAAAAATATTGCCGATAAGCCTGATATAGAATGGCATAATATAAGAAAAGCTCCATTTAAAATTTATGGACTTTATAATCCCGAAACAGAACCCGTTTTTAGACGTATGCCTAAAGATGTTTCAGAATCGGTTAGCCCTAATGTTAGTGGTTTAGCTGATAATACTGCGGGCGGTAGATTCCGTTTTAGCACAGATTCACCATATATAGCTTTGCGTTGCGCTATGCCAATTTCTTATGGTATGAATATGACTCCGCTTATGAAATGCGGTTTTGACTTGTATATTGATGAGGGTGAAAAACATACCCATATAGGTACATTTTGTCATCAACCCAGTGATACCGACGGATATGCTTCTTACATAGATATTAACAGAACAATATTTAAAGACGGTAAATGGAATTATACTGTTAATTTCCCGCTATATAATGAAGTATACGCCGTTGAAATAGGTATTGCTAAGGGTAGTAGCTTAGAGGCCGGCGCAGAGTATAAGGAAGTAAAGCCTTTTGTTTATTATGGTTCTTCTATTACTCAGGGCGGATGTGCTTCGAGACCCGGAAATGCTTATCAAGGCTTTATTTCACGCAGATTCAATATAGACTTTATAAATCTTGGTTTTTCGGGTTCTGCTTTGGGCGAGGATAACATAGTAGATTATATGAGTCACCTTGATATGAGCATATTTATAAGCGATTATGACCATAACGCACCAAGTGTTGAGCACCTTGAGAAAACTCATTATAAAATGTATGAGACAATACGTAAGGCTAACCCCGATTTGCCGTATATTATGGTTACAAAGCCAGACGTTTATGTGAACGATTTTGGTAATGAAGCCCGCCGTGATTTAATTAAAGCAAATTACGAAAAAGCGGTTGCTAACGGTGATAAAAATGTGTATTTCATTGACGGATTCACCTTGTTTAACGGGCTTAATTTTACCGATTGTACTGTTGACAGCTGTCACCCTAACGATTTAGGATTTTTCAGAATGGCACAGGTTATAGGCGATAAAATTGAAGAAATTTTGAATAAAGCTGAATAGTAAATAATTTGTTACTAGTGTTTTAATGTATTGAATTTAAATAAAATCACCCCAAAAGCTTAACTTTTGGGGTGATTTATTTAAGAATATATCCAAATTATCCTAAAAGAACAATAGGTACTAAAATTGGTGTAGCATAGCCTTGAGGTGATATTATAACAGGTATTTTATTAATTGTATCAACCTTTTCGCCAACCTTAATGGTCATTTCCCAATCGGCAAATTCTTCCCAACATTTACGTCCGTAATTCAGGCAATGTTTTGGGTATTCTGCCGACCAACCCTCTGGAAGGGATACGGTAAAATCAAAATGGAAAACATCCATAGTATATTTTTCTAATTTTATTTTTACTTTGAATTCACTGTTTGGTGTTATAAAGGGTTCTTTTTCATACTCGACTATTGCTTTTGTATGTGTGATTCTTGGCATTTCAAAAGAGTAGGGACTACGTGCAAAAATACGCTTAAAGTAATCTTTTAAATCAATAAATGTATCAATTTCTCTTAATGAACTATTTATAGCTTCATTAATATCGTTTTGTTCGTCTGTATATTCAACCTCAATACCGTAAGCATTAAGTACAACAGGCATTGTATCTAAAACTCTTTGTGTAAGGTCGGTGCAGGTTTTGGGGCATCTTCCAACATGGTCACCGTTTATACAAATGCTCATAATACGGTCGCCAATATACTCACGCCAATCCTCAGGAATCTTATCAATGCCCATTATAATGCCTAAAACAGCACCGCAAGTAGCTCCTGTACAGTCGGTGTCATCACCGCAGTTAATAGCGTAAATTAAGCTCTTTTTGAAATCGCCCTCGCCATAGATAAGACCAAGAACTGTAAATGCTACGTTTGCGGGCGCCTGGAACCAACCAAGGTCAGAACTGTCCTTCAAAACAAGCTCACGAGCCTCTTGCCATGTAATACCCTTATCATAGCTATCAAGTACTATTTTTATACTTTTTGCTACACGGCAATCGTTTGGTATGTATGCTAAAGCCTTGTCAATAAGCACACGTAAATCGCTTTCAAAAAACGCCATGCTTTCTAATGAAGCGGTAAAGATTTCAGCGTAGGTTCCCTCTGATAAACCGTGGTCTATTGAAGCATCCATAATTGCATATTTTACCGCAACATCCGGAATACCGGGCGCCAAGCATGCCCAAATTTCAGAACGAATCCAAGCACCATTAGAATTTTTCCAAAAGTTTTTATATTCGCCTGAAAGAGGTGGCAAAAGACCTAAAGCTATATTTGCTTTGCCTATACCGTATTCGTTCCAATGTGGTGTTATGTGTGAAATCCAATAATCCGCAAGAACGTTTGCGGTTAAGAATTTCGGTCCTACATCCTGCATTGCTTTAAGCCATACAAGTTGTAGGTCAAGGTCATCGTTTGGTAGCGGTTCGCCTTTTGGGGAATTAAAGCCCGAAATATCGTTAAGCTGTTGCATACCCTCATATGGTGCGCCCATAGTGCCACCAATGTTTTTGCCTATCCAACAACCTAAAATTTTGTTAGTTAAATCTTGTTTGTTAAGCTTCATTTTTACAGACATAAAAATAGCCCTCCTTAATTCGTATATTTACATTATATACGAATTAAAAAGGACTTAAAAGATGCTTTTTTTACATAAAAAAGTATTCGATTTTTACTTTTTGTTTTTTCGATACCGCAAAGGGGATATGCCTGTGCAGGCTTTAAAATGTGAAAAAAACTTGGTTTTATCGCTGTAACCTACCTTATACACAATGTCTGTAATGCTACTGTCTGTTTGTGTTAAAAGCTCTTTTGCTTTTTCAATTCTTGCTTTTTTTACAAATTCGGTAAAGGTTGTATTGGTGTATTCTTTAAAAATTCTGCTAAAATACGATTTGTTGTAATTGCAAAGTTTTGCAATGCTTTCAAGGGTTATTTTTTCACAACAATGTTGGGTGATATAGGATAAAAGTTTATCTGAAACACCGTTAAAACCCTCTTCAAGATTTAAAGACATTTTGCGGAATAGCATTATTAGTAAAATATTAAATTGCGAGCGAATTAAAAGCTCAAAACCGGGGTTTTTATTATTGAATTCGCTAGATATGTTTTTAATAATTATTTCAAATTGCTCACGTTCGTTGCCACTAAAGGTTATCTTTCTTTTGTTTTCGTTTAGAATTTTACTAAAATCTTCAAATTCAAGCAAATGCAAAAGTGCAAAGGCATTTTCGTTGTTTTTAAGGCTTTCGTTTATGTATTCAGGGCGTATAAGTATATTTATTATTTCGGTTTCACATTCGCCATTTATACTGTGTGTTTGATTATAGTTGATAAAAAGAGCATCACCGTGCTTTGTATTAAATATTTCACCATCTACAATGTGTTGGCATTTACCTTTAAGAATATAAACTATCTCTATAAAGTCGTGTGTATGCTCAGGCTCATAAACTCCGTCTAAAAGCAATTCATCAGTTACATAAGCATTTTCAGACATATAAAATTTATTATTTTTCTTAATAAGTTCCATTTTTACAGCCTCTGTTTTATAACTTAATGTATAAAAGCATTATAATACAAAACTGAAAATTTAACAATACTAATATCTATATTTTAAAAATGCCGTACTTATGTAATAAGCACCCCAAAAGCTATATGCTTTAAGGGTGCTTGTGTTTTTTGTTAATGTTTTATAGTGTGAAAATATTTTAAGATAGCTTATGTAAGCCTTCTTCAATTTTTTCTAAAATAACATCAAGAACAGCTTCATCTGTAATAACGGGTGGCTTTAAAAGAACAGCGGGCGGACAATCAGGCTTGTAAAGCTGAGCGCTTATATCTACACACATATCGTTCATAATCTTTGTAAATTCGGCTGCTTTTTCAACACTGCTAAAGTGAATAGCAGAAAGATGACCAAGTCCTTCAGGTGGTGGTAAAATGTTAGAATATTTTTCTGCCAATTTACGAATACCATCTTCAATCTTATTACCCATATCTTCAATTTCAGCGCTATTTGCTCTTGAAAATTCCATTGTAATAAGGTAAGAAAGGCTTGCAAGCTCCTCTTGACCGTTAGTAACCAAAGCACCAAACTGATTAAGATTATCAGCCGCCATATTTGTAACAACCTTGCTTGCCGCATATTCGCCGCCGGGGAAGCCTTTGCCTATTATAGCAAAATTGGGATGTAGGTCATACTTGCGGAAAAGGAACATACCATCATACCACATACAAGACTGAATTTCATCAACCATTGTAAATGTATCGGTTGCACGACAAAGCTCGTGTGCTGCTTGTAAAAACTCTTTTGTGAGGCGAATACCTGCATAGTTCATCAATATGATTTCATGCAAAAAGCCTGCGGTTTTGTAGTTTCCACTATTGTATTTTTCAATCTTTGCTTTAAAGTCTGCAATATCGTTTTTCTTAACGCTTACAACCTTGTAGAGTTCGTTCTGCTCGCATTTAGCATAAAATTCAGGCCACATACCCCTGAAAGTTTGAGCGATAACGGTTGTACCATGGTAGTTAGCGCCAAGACCTTCTTTGTTATCTTCCATTACAAGAAATACAGGTATTTTACCTTCGTAAACAGGTGAGCTATAACTACTGTCAAGTCTGTAGAAACGAGACAACATCATCTTAATAGCCGCTTCACAAGCAAGACTACCTGTTTCAAGATTTATAACTCTGTTTAATACTTCAGGGTCTTTAGATGCTATAATCTCATCAATTTTAGCTTCGTCACAAATACCGTTTGCGGCGGCTACAATTTGTCTCTCAGCAAGTCTTGTAATGTAACCTCTTGTATTGTTGTGGGTTGCATTTAAAATGCCTAGCTTGCGTGCGTTGTTTATAAGCTTATAGCCGGGGAAGCTGTGACCTAAAGAAGCGTGGTAATGCTCACTTTTTGCAATAAGATAAGCCTTACCGTCTTCACCTATACGGGTGCAACCCAAACCGCCTATTGGTGCCATGTTTGTGTGGGTGGCACTAGCGTATGAATTGGTGGGAGCACCTTTTTCGTTGTTTTCAAATCCTTCAAAAAGCTTTTCGCCTGTTTTATTTGCAAGCTCATGCATTTTTGCAATGTAAGAATCAGGGAAAAATTCAATTTTCTCGTTTATAAGAAAATCTGCCTCGGCCTCGTCTAAATTGCCAAGTCCTACTGCTACAGATTTCACTGCATTTAAATACTCTTCACCAAGAATATCTTTTAATGAACGGGTAATATTTTTTAACATCTGAGTTTTTCCTTTCTTAAAGCGAGATTACAGACTTTTCTTTATCTGAACGAAGAGCGGCGGTTTGAAGTTTGTGAGAAATAATAGTTTCTTCAGGCTTAAAGCAACCAAAAGCTACATCTCTGCCTTCAATTTCATAAATGAAAGCTGCCCACATCTGCAATATAGCATCAACAAAGCCAAATTCAAATATACCGCCTGTTGCGGTTTTAAACTGTGGCTTGTTACCAACGTTGAGTCTTGCCCACGCCTGTTCAGAGCCAATAGCTTCAGTAAAGTAGAAACAGTTGGGGTCGGTAGTAGAAAACTTAACAGACATATCCATACCGTAAACCTCAATGTACCAGTCATCAGTAGCACCGGGTTGCATTCTCTTTGTTTCAAAGTAAATCGGGAATTTGTTACCGTCAGCATCAGTAGTGTCGCAAACAAGTGTTGCATTATCCCAAGTTTCGCACTTAGCCATACCGCCTTTACCATCAGGTCTTTCGGTTATGTATTTAGAAAGCTTTGCGTAAACATTTTCGGGTACCCAACCAAGTCTGAAGGGTACGTGCTGAGTATGTATTCCAAGGTCGCCCATACAACCGTATTCACCATTCATTTCTTTTACACGTTTCCAGTTAATAGGCTTTTGTGGATTCATATCGCTCGAATGGCAGAAGCCGGATTTGACCTCTAAAATTCTGCCAAGCTTACCTTGTTTTACATAGTCTATAACCATCTGGCAAGCAGGGTAGAATGGGAATTCACTCGCACAGCGAACAACGCTTTCGGGGTGGCGGTTTATGGCTTCCATAATTTTTTCATTTTGTTCCATATCCATACCGAAAGGCTTTTCACCCATAAAGTGTTTGCCCGATTCAATAATATCAACATAAATCTGACCATGAAGAACGTGAGGTACTGCACAGTAAACAGCGTCAATTTCCTCATTAGCTAAAAGTTCCTTGTAATCAGAATAAACGTACTTAATTGTAGAAACCCTTTCTTTAAACCAGGTTAAAGCGGATTCGTTAGTATCACAGATTGCAACTATTTCAGGCTTAGCGCACATGTCTTCAAGATGATACCATCTGCCAACTGCGCCCGCAAACTCTTTGCCCATAAGTCCGCAACCAATAATTCCGAATTTTATTGTTTTCAAAATTTTCACCTCATAAAACTTAAAAATTTACCATTGTCTATGATACACGATATTGCAGACGATGTATATAGTAAAATAGCCCGATTTTATCGTTAAATCAACGAAGAAAACGGTATGGTAGTGCATTTCGTTGATTAGACCCTAAAAAACAGCTATTTTACAGTATACAAAATTGGTTAGACTATGCTATAATCAAATAAAATTACTACAAGGAAAATTATAGGTATTTTTGGAGGATTATTTATGAATAAAGTTAAGATTGGCGTTTTAGGTCTTTACAGAGGCTCTAGTATGATAAACTATTGCCTTGCGGCTGATAATGCAGAGCTTGTTGCTATTTGTGATAAGTGGGAAGAGGGCATAAAACTTCAAAAGGCAAAACATCCTGAATATAACATAGCTTATTACACCGATTTTGATGAGTTTTTAAATCATGATATGGATATTGTGGTTCTTGCTAATTACGCAAACGAACATGCACCTTTTGCTATTAAGGCAATGAAAGCCGGCAAGCACGTGTTTTCTGAGGTTTTACCTGTTCAAACAATGAAAGAGGCTGTAGAGTTGGTTGAAACCGTTGAAGAAACAGGTATGCTTTATGGTTATGGTGAAAATTATTGTTATATGGCGGCACCTTATGAAATGCGCAGACTTTACCGTGAAGGCAAATTAGGTGATTTCCAATACGGTGAAGGTGAGTATATCCACAACTGTGAAACCGTATGGCCGTCACTCGCTTACGGTGACAAAACCCATTGGCGAAATAACATGTATTCAACATATTATTGCACCCATTCTTTAGGTCCGATTATTCATATCACAGGTTTGCGCCCTGTTTCTGTTGTAGGTACCGAAAGTCTTTTGAACAGCAGAAATATAGGCATGGGCAGAAAATCAGGTTTGTTTGGAATTGAAATGGTAACCCTTGAAAATGGCGGAATTATAAAGAGTATTCACGGCGGTCTTAGAAAAGGTTCTGTTTGGTATGCTGTGTACGGCAGTAAGGGCAGAGCAGAATCTGCACGTGAAGCGGCAGAGTGTGACGATAACAGACGCATATATATTAATCTTGATTCTAATGAGGATAATTTTGATAGCGTAGAAGTAAGCAATTACATACCTGCTCGTGAGTTAGATGAGCAAGCAAACAAGGCAGGTCACGGCGGTTCTGACTTCTATTCAATATGGCATTTCGTTGAGAAAGTTAAGGGTAATCCTGATGCAGATATAATAGACATTTACGAAGCATTGGATATGTTCTTGCCGGGTATGTTTGCATACCGTTCTATATTGAATGGCGGTAAACCTATGGCGGTTCCGAATCTTCGTGATAAAGCAGTACGTGAGGAATATAGAAACGATACTATGTGTACAGACCCTAATCTTGCAGGAGATATGCTTATTCCTGTAATATCAACAGGCAACCCTGAAATTCCCGAAGAGGTTTATGATAAACAGAAAAAGATTTGGGAAGACAGCCTTAAAGAAGGTAACAGTTATATAGACCTTGTTATGTCTGAAGGCGAAGGAAAAGATGTTAACGAAAAATAGGTGGTTGTGATGAAAAATAAGATTAAAATAGGTTTTTTACCCCTTTATGTAAAATTATACGACGACGGCGCTCCTAATATGAGACTGCGAATTGACGCTTTTGCTAAGGAAATTATAGAGTTATTTGAGAAAAAAGACGGCGTTGAGATTGTAGCTTCTGATATTTGCAGATTAGAGAATGAATTTAAAGATGCTATTGAATTTTTTGAAAAAGAAAAGGTGGACAGTATAGTTACTTTACATCTTGCATACTCACCGTCGCTTGAATCTGAAAAAGCACTTCGAGATACAAAGTTACCTATTGTTATTTTAGATACAACCCCTAACTTTGCTTTTACCGATGACGAAGATACTGTTTCTATTTCGTACAATCACGGCATACACGGCGTTCAGGATATGTGTAATTTACTTGTTAGAAATAACAAGCAGTTCTTTATAGAGGTTGGACATTATCTTGAAAGTGATGTTTTGGATAGGGTAATAAATCGTGTTAAGGGTATCAAAATGGCTAATGAATTTACTAATTCACGTGTTGGTACTATTGGCGGTGAATTTGACGGAATGGGCGATTTTAGATTACACGAAAATCTTTACGGTGAAATCGGTATAGAAAGCATGGCACTTTCACCTGACGAGGCTAAAAAATATTTCGATAGTGTTTCTGACGATGAAATAGATACTCTTATTGCAGAAGACAAAGAAAAATATGATATTGCCGAAGATATTTCTAATGAAGTTTTAAGAAATGCTTTAAGGGGCGATTTAGCGGTTAGAAAATGGATTGATGCTAAAAATCTTACTGCGTTTACTGCTAACTTCCGCACTGTTGGTAAAGATTTTGGTCTTGCAGGTATGCCTTTTGCAGAGGCTAACAGGGCTATGGAGCGTGGCATTGGTTATGCAGGTGAGGGTGATATTCTTACCTCTGCGTTTACCGGCGCCCTTATGAGTGTGAGCGACGAGGCATCGTTTATTGAAATGTTCTGTCCTGACTGGAAAAACAATCTTATTTTTATAAGCCACATGGGCGAAATGAACACTGCACTTTCAGCAGATAAACCAAAATATATGATAAAGCCGATGAAGTATGCAGATATTGATACTACCTGGCTTTGCGGCACATATAAAGAGGGCAAAGCAACCCTTATTAATTTATTGCCTATTGCTGACAATAAGTTCAGAGTGGTTGTATCTTTAGTTGATATGCGTGTTCCTGAGTGTGATAAGTTCCGTGGAAGCGCTACTTGCGGTTGGTTCGAACCTGCTAAAAGTATTAGTGATTTCTTGGGCGATTACAGTAAATTAGGCGGTACACATCATCTGTCAATGATGTATGGTGATGCAAGAAAAATTGCCGAAACATTTGCAAACGTTATGAATTATGAATTTTATGAAATTTAAAAATTAGGGTGATTTTAATGATTACATTAACTGATTACGATAGAAAAGTTTACGAAAGTGAGCTAAAAGGCTTTTTGCCGAGCGAATTTATTGATTGCCATACACATGTTTGGAAAAATGATTTCCCATACCAAGGCAGTTCAAACGGAGGTTCAACATGGACTAAAAAGGTTTGCGAATATTTAGAGGTTGAGGAGTTATTAGATAGTTATAAGCTTTTATTCCCTGAAAACAAGGTTACACCATTTGTTTTTGGTAGTTGTTCACGCCATATTCCCACTTGTAACGAATATGTTAAGGACAAGTCGGTAGAATTTGGCTTTCCTACTCTTTTTAGAACAAGCTATGAAATGACACCCGAATATCTTGAAGAAGAGGTTAAAAAGGGCGGTTTCTTGGGTCTTAAGCCGTATTTGTCAAATTGCCCGCCTTATATACCTTCTTCTGAAATCAGAATATATGACTATCTTCCAAAAGAGCATTTAGAAGTGGCTGATAAAAACGGTTGGATAGTAATGCTACATATTCCACGCTCTAAGCGTTTGAAAGATGCAGTTAATATTGCGCAGATTATGGAGATAGAGGAAAAATATCCTAACCTTAAATTAATAGTGGCTCACATAGGCAGAGCTTATGCAAAATCAGATATTGGCGATGCATTTGATGTTCTTAAAAACACAAAAAATCTTGTATTTGATTTCACCGCTAATGTTTGTGATGATGCTATTAAAGCGTGTATTGAAGCGGTTGGAGCAAAGCGTCTTATGTTTGGTTCTGATTTACCGATTGCATTTATGCGTATGTACCGAATTGTTGAAAACGGTGAATATTTTAATGTTGTTCCACGTGGTCTTTACGGTGATGTTTCAAATGAACCTCATATGATGGAAACTGATGAAAAAGACGTTACTTTTATGATTTACGAGCAGATTTTGGCTTTAAAACGTGTAGCCTTAGATTTGAAGCTTAAAGATAGTGAAATTGAGGATATTATGTTCCTTAATGCCAAAAAACTCATTGAAAGTGTGAAATAAACAGATGAATTATTTAATTGGTCTTGATATAGGCACAACAGCCATAAAGGGCATAATTATGTCTGTTGAGGGTAAGGTTTTAAAATCCTTTACAGGCGGATATAACTATTATAACAAAGGTACTGCAAAACTTTTAAATGCAAATGAGTTTTTAGATACCTGCTTTTCGGTTATAAAAAATCTTACCGATGAAATTAATGCAGAAGATAAGGTTTTAGCAGTTTGTTCTTGTTGCGCCAGCGGAAATCTATTGTTACTAGGTAAAGAAAATACACCTATTACACCAATAATAGGTTGGCAAACTACTGTTAGTGAAGAAGATAGAGACACTTTCTTTACAAAAGAAGAACAAGATGCTTTTTATGAAACAGTTGGTTGGCCGCTTGGTGTCCGTTTTCCTGCAGTATATCTTGCGGCAATTAAATTACATAATCCTGAATTGCTAGATAAAAGCGAAAAAATTGTTATGAGTGCAGAATACCTTAATTTTGCACTTACAGGCAAATGGGGTATTTCTCATTCTATGGGAACACCGTTTTTCTTGATGAATCAAGAAAAGGGAATATACAATAAACCACTTCTTGAAAAATTAGGAATTACCGAAGAAAAATTACCTCCAATTTTTGATAAGGGTACTGTATTAGGTGAGGTTACACACGATATTGCACAAAAGCTTGGTCTTTCAAATGATACTAAAATAGTTTTAGGCAGTTTCGATCATCCCTCTGGCGCTATGGGCGCAGGCATTTTTGAAGAGGGTGAAATGCTTCTTTCCTGCGGTACTTCGTGGGTAGAGTTTTTCCCGGTTTCTTCACGAGAGTTTGCAATATCTACTAAAGGACTTGTGGACAGATTTATGCTTAATGGCTCGCCTTACTGTGTAATGAAATCTATAACAAGCGTGAGCGAAAAAATTGATGCATTAAGACTTCATTATTTAGGTGAAATAAGCCACAAGGAATATGATGATTTAGCAATTAAGGCTTCTCTTGGTTGTAATGGACTTAAGTTTAATTTTACCGATGAAGATTATACAGTTGGTAACAGTTACTCAAAAAGTGATATTGCAAGAGCAATTATTGAGGGAGCGGCTTTAATACTTAAAAATAATCTTGATGAGCTTGAAAAATGTGGACTTAAAGCTGAAAAGGTTACTATGATTGGCGGTATCAGTAATTCACAGATATGTGTTGATATTGTGTCCGATGTATTGGAGAAACCGATAAAGATAGTTAACGGTCAAGCGGCAGGTGCAGTTGGTGCGGCGCTACTTGGTGGTATTGGAGCAGGCGTTTATAAAAACGAAAAAGATGCATATATGGTGACTAATGAGTATAGTAATTGATAAAAGTAATTCTTATGACTTTGCACATATTTTGCTTGATATAGGCGAATCAATGCTTTATTCGGGCGCTGAAATTAATCGAGTTGAAGAAACTTTTTTAAAATTAGGCACCTTTTATAATGTTAAAGAAATTAACGCTTTTGTTATTCCGGCATTAATTACCTTGACCATAAGAACAAACGATGGTTTTGAGTTAACTCAGTCTCGCAGAATACTTTCAAAAAAGATGACAACCAATTTATACAGGCTTGAAAAGTTGAATAACATCACTCATAAGTGCCGCAATGAAGCTATTTGTTTGAATGAACTGAAAGCTATGATAAATGAAAGTAATAAACCGGTATCGGTATGGGCATTTATTTTTGGCAGTGCGCTTGCTGCTGCAAGCTTTAGTTTGTTTTTTGGCGGCAGTATATATGATGGTTTAATGGCAGGGCTGCTGGCTTTTGTTATATGCTTTTTTCAAAGGGCGGTTTCGTCACTTGTTTCAAATCGTATAATTTTAAGTTTTTTATGTGCTTTGTTTATTGGCACTTTGGTTGGCTTTTTAGGTAAAAATTTTTCTTTTTTTAATACCGATAAAATATTGATAGGCGATATAATGCTTTTAATTCCCGGTGTTGCAGTTACTATTTCTGCCAGAGATATAATTTTAGGCGATACAATTTCAGGTACTTTGCGACTTGTTGACAGTATGTTTTTAACAGGCGGATTAGCGCTTGGATTCTGCCTTTCTTTTGGATTGTTTGGTGGCTAGTATGGAAATAATAAAAACTATTGTAACTGCATTTCTTGGCAGTTTGGGATTTTCGCTATTATATGGTCTTAAGAAAAGGCATTTAATATTTGCTTCAATTGGCGGACTTATTGCTTGGGGAATGTATTTGTTGTTTACATTTACCTTTAGTGAAAGCGGTATTTTTTTACCTTGTTTTCTAGCTACGGTTATTACTGCTACATATGTAAATATTTTAGCAATTTGCGTTAAGGCACCTACACACTTATTTCTTTTACCAGCTTTATTACCGCTGGTTCCTGGTAGTTCTTTGTACTATACTTTTTTTCATTTTTATAAAAAAGAATGGAGCGAGATGTTTTTAAGAGCTGGCGAAACATTCACATTTGTTTTCGCAATAGCGGCAGGTATGAGTGTGGTTTGGTTGCTTAAATCTGTTATAACAAAATTAAATAATGGAAAGTGATGACTATAGTGTTTGTAACACTTTAGTTTTAAGAGGTGTATAATATGGCAATAAAGCCACAAGATATTCAACACTTGATAGAACCTTGTAAAATAACCGATAATGTTTATTTTGTAGGTACGTTCGATTGGTCATCTTCAAGCTTTTTAATAGATACCGGTGACGGTTTAATATTAATAGATTCTGGATATCCGTATGCTATGGATAAAGTGTTTGAAAATATAGAGAAATTTGGATTTAATCTTACGGAAATAAAGTATCTTTTAATAAGTCATGGTCATTACGATCATATGGGTTCTTCGGCGGTTTTAAAAGAAAGATACGGAACTAAATTGTGCTTGGGTGAAGAGGATCGACTATATGCAAATGGTACACTCGATTTAACTTGGGCAAAGGAATTAGGCTTTGAATATACAATGCCTTTTGAGCCGGATATACTGTTAAAAGACGGTGACGAAATCACTCTTGGTAACACTAAAGTAAAATGCTACCACACCCCAGGTCACACCCCGGGAACAATATCATACGTCTTTAACTCGAATTATAATGGAAAAGAATATGTATGTGCCACCTTTGGCGGTGCCGGCATTAATACAATGGAAAAAGGATTTATTGAAAAATATTCTTTATCTTATAATTGCCGTGATGATTTTAGAAATTCATTGCATAGAATGGCAGAAATTAAAGTAGATATTCATCTGGGAAATCATCCGTTTAATAGTAAAACTAAAGAAAAAATAGATTTATGGAAGAATAATCCCGAAATAAGCAATCCGTTTATTGATTGCGAAGAATGGCAGAGATTTTTAAAAGATTGCGAAAAAAATTTGAATAATCTGATTTTGAAGGAGAAAGAAAATGAATGATGATGTAATATATGCGCCCTGTAATGAGAAACCGCTTGATAATATAGTTGAGGGATATAGTCATACTTCAATTTTCAGAACAATGGCGTTTGTTGGCGACAGTCTTTCTTCAGGTGAGTTTGAATCTAAGAACCAAGAAGGCGAGCCGTGTTATCATGATATGTTTGAATATTCGTGGGGCCAGTTTATTGCAAGAAAAAACGCTCTTACTGCATACAATTTTTCTTGCGGTGGTATGACAGCTAAGTTTTATACAGACTACTTTGCTGCCGCAAAGGGCTTTTGGGCTACAAGCAAAGCTTGCCAGGCATATGTTATTGCAATGGGCGTAAATGATATTTATAACAACAAAATGGAAGTAGGCTCTATAGCGGATATAGACATTGAAAATTATAAAAATAATAAACCTACCTTTGCAGGTTATTATGCAAAAATAATAAGCAGATATAAAGAAATTAGCCCTGACGCCAAGTTCTTTTTTGTAACCTTTCCAAAAGAAAATGATCCCGAAAAAGAAAAAATGGCGTTAGAAGTAAGAAAATTGCTTTACGATTTTGCCGATACTTTTGATAATTCGTATGTTTTGGACATATATGAATATGGACCTGTATATGATGAAAAATTTAAAGAAAAATATTTTTTACTTGGCCATATGAACCCAATGGGCTATCTGTTTACAGCGAAAATTATTGATTCGTATATAGATTATATAATCAGGCACAATCTTGAAGATTTTAAGCATGTAGGCCTTATAAATTCTAATGTTGATTACAAATAATTTGGAGGATATTATGGGGGAAAATAAAGAGTATGCTCAGCTTGAGCAAAATACAGTAGATTCAAGAAATCAGCTAAAAGAAAGCAATGTTGTAAGATTTCACAATTTAGAATCAAACGGATTAAGGGTAATGTTTGCAGGAAACTCAATAACATTACACGGTATATTGCCTTCAATTGGTTGGCATGGCGAGTGGGGTATGGCGGCTTCATGTGAAGATAATGATTACGTACATATTCTTATGAAAAAAATTAAGGAAATTAATCCCGACTCGGCTTTTTGTATTTGCCAAGTAGCAGGCTGGGAAAGTGATTATAAGAACGGCGAAGAAAAATTCAGCTTATATGAAAGCGCTAGAAACTTTAATGCAGATATAATCGTAACACGCTTTATTGAAAATTGTGCAGGTAAAGATTTTGATCCGGTAGTTTTTAAAAACGAAATGTCAAAACTATTAAATTATTTAAATCCTGAAAACAAAGCAAAATTTGTTTTAACTACAAGCTTTTGGCACCATCCGGGCGATGAGGCTATAAAAGAATATGCTAAGGAAAATAATTTTCCGTTAGTTGAGCTTGGCGATTTGGGTGACAATGATGAAATGATGGCTAAGGGATTATTCGAGCACGAGGGTGTTGCGATGCATCCTGGTGATTTAGGCATGAAGAATATTGCTGATAGAATATTTGAAAAAACAAAAGACTTTTTAGTTGAATAAACTGGGTTTGTACTATTGGAAAACATTGACTTTGATATTGATAATTTAAAGAGTTATAATTAGTTATGACCTAATTATACTTTCTGTTTTTAGGTGGGATTTCACTTTTTACGGTGAAATTCCATTTTTTTCGTTGATTTTTCACCTTTTTTAGGCGATTTTACAGTATATTTTACACTATGATTTTGATAATATTAGATTGATAAAGAGTTTCGACTCAAAATTTATTGGAGGTATTTCTAATGAAAAAGATCGTAGCATTATTACTTATTATTGGATGTTTGGTTACAGTTCTATCCTTGCCCGTAGGTGCGGCAAGCAATAACGAAGTTGATTTCATTGTAAATGCAGATGGTGAGAATATTACACTAGATGTAAAAACTAATTTTTCTTGCGGTAGCATACAGGGTGCATTGCTATTTGATGATGATGAGATTTCTTACAGCGATGTAAATATTGACGCTGCTATTAGTTCAAAAAATAAGGCAGTTGATTCTATTAAAAAGGGAAAAGGCGTTACCAAGTTTGCTTTTGTAGGCGATGTTAACAATGGTACAACAGGAAGCTGGGCAACAATTACTTATACAGGCGATAAGTCAAAGTTTGATATTAGCAGTTTTAAAGCTTACGCCGCTAGCGGAACTGAAATTAATGCCGATGTTTATGTAGTATTCCGTGGCGATGCTAATACCGATGGTTTATTAGATATTAGAGATTCGGTTGCATTAAAGAAGATTGCTTTTAATACCCGTGATATTGAAAAAATTTACAGCAAAAACATCGATGTTGACGCTAGCGGTGAATGGGAGCCGGCAGTTGATATGACAGCGTTTAAGAAATACATGTTCAGTATTTTTTAATTTAATTAATTGAAATTTAAAAAAGTGCAAACGACAATGTAGGTACATGAATATCGTTTGCACTTTTGTAACTGTATATTATTATCTTGTTAGTCTATTCCTATATTCTGTGGGCGAAACACCAAAGCGTTTTGAAAATTGCTTATAAAAGTTTGCAGTATCTTTAAAACCGCTTAAAGCACATATATCTTGTATTGTTTTAGTTGAGTTTTCAAGATGGTATCTTGCAAATCTCATTTTGGTTGTGATTATAAATTCTTGCGGGGAAACACCCATAGCACTAGTGAAATTTTCACGGAATGTTGAGGTTGACATAGAACACATATCTGCTAACTCTTTTAGCTTAATAGGCTTGCTATAATTGTTTTTTATGTAAGTTATTGCGGGCATAAGCTTACCTAGTTTTTTGTTTGGCTTTATTTTAATTTCATCATCCATATACTTGTTTATTTTATCATACTCGGTGATATATACAAGCAATTCGGCAATAAGTATACGGCATTTTAAAATTTTGTTTTTTTCGTTGCTATGTGAAATATCTAATATTCTTTTTATACAGTTACATATTTCGGGATGTTCTTCGTGGTTTATTATTCCAAAAAGTCCGTTTTGTGTTTCTACAATATTTTCCCATAGCGACAGGTTAAACCCCTCACCTAAAAATACCTCAGCAACATTAAAATAAGAAAAGTCCCAAGTACTTTTATCAACGCTGTTACTTCTTGATAAATGAGGTTGAGAAGGGAAGAAAAATTCTGCATCACCTTTTCGGAATTTTTGCAACCCAATTTCAGAGATGCATTCACCTGAACCGCTATAGCAGTATCCAATCTCAAATGTTTTATGATAATGTAATTGTTTGATTGTGGCGTCTGAAAGGGTAACCTTTGGAAAAGCAGGTAAAGTATAGGGAAATACATTAAATAGAGTTTCCTGATATATTGTATTAATGATTTGTTTATTCATTTTTTCACTACCTTTCAAACAAATAATATCACATTTTACACTTAAATACAAGAAAAATCAGTAAAAAACATAGTTTTTTCTGTTGATTTTACCATATATGAATTTTATTTTACTTACCATCAAGTCAGGAGTTGAATTTTTTGAAAAAAATTATTGTCAGTTTAATTTGTTTGTCAATGCTATTTTCTTCTTTTTTAAATGTATCTGCCCAAGTTACAAATGATACATTGATTTCGGATGAGAAGGTAAGTATTACTTCAAACGGTATAACAAATTCATATTTAGAATACAAGAAAGCTTCAAAGTATGAAAACGCAGCTTCGGATATAGTTTTATCGGCTATTGATTATTCATCTAACAATGGTGTTGAAACTACTGTTGACAGTTCATCTTACGAAGAAAATGTTTTGGTTTGTGTTAACGAATCAGGTTCACTTTCTTATAATTTCACCGTTGAAACCGCAGGAAAATATTATTTCCGCTTGTATTACGCTACCGTTGAAGGAAACGGTGTGGATATTAGTCTTGGTATTAAAATAGACGGCGAATATCCTTTTGATGAGTCTAAAGAAATTGGATTTAAAAGATGTTTCGTAAATGACGGCGATGTTCGTGTAGACAAGTTTGGCAATCAGTTTGCACCTGAACAAAAGGAAGTTTTTTGCAGACTTAACGATTACGCAACCGATGCTTTAGGCCGTGAGATTGAGCCGTATTTGTTTGAGCTTTCTGCAGGCAATCACACTTTAGAAATTTGTTTTATAGATGAGCCTGTAGCTTTAGAAAAAATTGTTTTCGAGGCTCCTGTTAATATACCAAATTACAATGATTACATTTCAAAATATAACGATAAAAAGGTTTATAACGGCTCTGAAATTATAGTTCAGGGTGAAAATGCTGATTATAAATCTGCATCTCAGTTGGTTCCTTTGGCTGATATTTCAGAAAAATCACTTGTGTCTTATGATGGCACATTTAACAACGGTTTAAATGAAAAAATCAATTACATAGGTTCTACAAACTGGCAAAGCCAAGGTGACAAGCTTTCTTGGAAGGTTAACGTAGAGCAAGACGGTTTATATGCATTATCATTCAAGTTCAGACAAAAGTATGTTACAAATGGTGTTTCTTACAGAAAATTATCTATTGATGATAAGGTTCCTTTTGCAGAAGCTCGTTCTATGGTTTTTGATTATGATTCTGTATGGGATTATATGACCTTTGCGGATAAGGAAGGGAATCCTTATTTTGTGTATTTATCAAAAGGTGAGCATACTTTTTCACTTTCAGTAACTTTGGGCGATTTTTCTGAAGTGTACCGTGACCTTTCTTCAATTGTAGAAGAGATGGGCTCGTTATACAGAAAAATTGTTATGATTACGGGTGAAACGATAGACGCTAACCGTAGTTACGAATTGTTTAAGCAGATACCTGAATTAAATAGTAGTCTTGAGCGAATGATTGCCGAGCTTAACAGAATATCCAGTAGAATTGAAGAAATTCAAGGTAAGCGTGGCGGTACGGGCGTTTCTACAATTAATAACGTTGTTCTTATAATGGAGCAGATGTTGGAAAATTATTACACCGCTCATAATTATAAGGGACAGTTTTATAGCCAGTATTGCGGTTTGAGTTCATATATTACAGAATTATGTGAGCTACCGTTAGATATAGATTATTTCGTTCTTTCATCAAAAGATTTTGATATAACAGGTAATGAAACAAATTTTGTTGAAAACTTTTTATACGGTGTAAAAAGATTTGTTGTTTCGTTTACAGATGACTACAATGTTGCGCCCGAAAACAAAGAGGCTATAACCATATGGGTTAACTGGGGTCGTGACCAAACAAAGATACTTAATAATTTAATACAATCTTCATTTACAGAAGAAACAGGTATAGATGTTAATCTTAAGGTTACCAACGCTACTATGATACAGGGTATCCTTTCAGGTAACGGACCTGACCTTACTTTACATATGGCAAGAACAGCCCCTGTTAATTACGCAATGCGTGGTGCGCTTTACGATTTAAAGCAATTCGATGATTATGAAGATGTTATTAAGCGTTTTGCTAAAACATCAACACTTCCGTATGAATATAAGGGCGGTACATACGCTCTTCCTGATACACAATCTTTTTATGTTATGTTTGCACGTACAGACGTGCTAGAGGAATTAAACATTGAAATTCCTAAAACATGGGATGAATTTATTACCGCAATGGCTATTATTCAGCAGAATAATATGCACGTTGGTTTACCTATTTCTCAATTAACCTCTATTGCTCAGGTTAATTTAGGTTTGGGTAGCTTATCCTTGTTCCCATCTGTATTAATGCAAATGGGCGGCAGTATTTATAATGAGGATAATACAGCTACTGCTTTAGATGATGTAGTATCACTTCAAGCGTTTGAATTTTGGACTAAAATGTTTACAGAATATAAAGCTCCTGTATCATTTGATTTCTACAGCCGTTTCCGTACAGGCACTATGCCATTAGCTATACAAAGCTATGGTATGTATATTACATTAAGCGTTGCTGCACCTGAAATAGCAGGTAAGTGGACAGTTTGCGAAATACCCGGTTTTGTTGATGAAAACGGAAATATAAACAATACCCAAACCGGCGGCGGAACAGGCGCTTCTATATTAAAGGATTCAAAACATTTAGAAGAAGCATGGGCTTTTTTGAAGTGGTGGACTTCGGCAGAAATACAAGCGTCTTACTCACAAAACGTTGAAAATGTTTTGGGTGTTGCAGGTCGTGTTGCTTCGGCAAATATTGAAGCAGTAACAAAATTATCTTGGTCTAATGATGTTTTAGATGTTCTTCTTGATTCGTGGGAAGATGTGCAGGAATTACCTGAACTACCCGGCGGATATTATGTTCCACGTTGTGTAGATATGGCATTCTGGAATACATATAACAAATCAGAAAATCCAAAGGATTTATTACTTGAATGGAACGAAATTGCAAATACTGAAATTTCAAGAAAAATTAAACAATATGAGGAAAGGTGAGGAATATGAAAAATAGCATTTCAAAAAAACGAATACAAAATTTTGAATTTCATATATTATGGTTACCTTTCTTAGTTCTTTTCTTTGTTTTTACAATTTTACCGATTTTATCATCGGTGGTTTTAAGCTTTACCGACTTTGATGCGGTTTCTATGCCAAAGTTTATAGGTCTTGAAAATTATTTCAGAATGTTTACTAGCGATGAGGTTTTACCTGTTGCGCTAAAGAACACCGTTCTTTTTGCGGTATTTATCGGACCTTTCGGTTTTGCGCTTTCATTCTTTTTAGCGTGGATAATAAACGAATTCGGCAAGTCAACACGTAGTGTGCTTTCTTTTCTTTTTTATTCACCGGCCCTTGTTGGTAACGCTTATTATATATGGCAAATTATGTTTAGCGGTGACAGCTACGGTTATGCCAATAGTTTATTAATGTCTTTCGGCATTGTAACAGAGCCTATTCAGTGGTTCAGAAACGAACAATATGTATTTGTTATTATTGTGTTAATTCAATTATGGCTTTCTATGGGCGTGTCATTCCTTGCTAATATTGCAGGCTTACAAAACATAGATGACGAGTTGTACGAGGCTGGTGCGATTGACGGTATAAAGACCAGATGGCACGAGCTTTGGTACATAACTTTACCATCTATGAAAAGTATTTTGTTGTTTGGTATTGTTATGCAGATACAGTCTGCATTCTCTGTAAGTGCTATACCTATGCCACTTGGCGGATACCCCTCAGTTAACCATTCGGTTGATACAATACTTTCGCATTTGCAAGATGTTGGTGCAGAAAGATTTGAAATGGGTTATGCTTCGGCAATATCTGTGTTATTGTTTGTACTAATAATTCTCACAAAACAAATTTTAACAAAATTTGTGAATTCAGTTGGAAGGTAGGTTTTATAGATGAAAAATAAAAAAGCCTACCGCAAATATACCCGCTCTCTTTGGGGAAATATATTCTATTTTGCTTTTCTTATATTATTTGGTGCGTTTGCAATATTACCGCTTATTTATACGGTTATAACATCATTTAAACCTCTAGACGAGCTTTTGATATTTCCACCAAGATTTTATGTTGTAAGACCTACTTTTGAAAATTATAAGGTTTTACCAACGCTTTTATCAAATTTAAAAATTCCGCTTTCAAGATATGTTTTCAACAGCTTGTTTGTTAGTATTATTTCAACTGTTTCACATATTTTTGTTGCAAGCGGTGCGGCATATACGATTTCTAAATCTAAGATTAAATATAAAAATCTTGTGTTTTCTTTAGTTCAGTTTGCTTTGTTGTTTAACGCATATACACTTGCAATACCACGTTATTTGATTTATTCAAATTTAGGTATGATAGATTCATATTGGGTTTATATATTGCCCTACATACCAAGCACTTTAGGTGTATTTTTGATGAAACAATTTATGGATACCGGTATTCCTGATGCTTTGCTTGAAGCAGCTCAGATAGACGGTGCGGGGCAGTTCAGAATTTTCTTTAGAATTGCGCTTCCACTTGTAAAACCGGCGTGGCTTACATTGGCTTTGTTTGCATTCAGAGATATGTGGACTATTACCGGTTCGGGAACAATTTTCACAGAATCACTTAAAACCTTGCCCGAAATTACTACTACTATAGCTTCGGGTGGTCTTGCACGTTCCGGTTCTGCAATGGCAATGTCGGTAATAATGATGATACCACCTATTATTGTATATTTGATTTCACAAAACAGTGTAAAGGAAACAATGAGTACATCCGGTATTAAATAAAGGAGGGGATTAAAATTGAAAAGACATTTAATTAAGGTAATAGCCTGTATAATTTTATTGTCGTTAATTTGTTGTGTATTTGCCACAGGTGTTTCAGCTGCAACATTCGAAAACGTCCCCTATGAATCATTTTCTTATTGGAACAATTCAAACAAGGCAGTATCGGTAAAATCTATGTTTAGTTTAGAGGAAGAGCTTGTGGGTTCTGATTTTGGACTGGAAGATAGTTTGAATACTCCTACAGATATATTTCTGGATGAAAACTATTTATATTTGTTGGATAGTAATAATAGCAGATTAATAATTGCCGATAAAAAAACTTATAATACTGTTTCAGTAATCTGTGATCCTATTTACAATGACGAAAAGTTGCATTTCAGAAAGGCGGAAGGTGTTTACGCTAAGGACGGTAAGGTATATATATGTGATACCGATAATGAACGCCTGATAATTTGCGATATAGCAGGTAACGTTTCAAGGGTAGTAACCTGTCCTGAAAACGATGTTATTCCCAAGGATTTCATTTTTGCACCAAGCCGATTGGTTTGTGATAGTAAAGGCTTTTTCTATCTTATAAGCAGTGGCTGTTTTTATGGCGCTATGAGATATGACAGCGACTTCAACTTCTTAGGCTTTTATGGCGCAAATGTAACTTCAACATCGGTTGCTGATATTTTTTCAAATATTGTAGGTAAAATATTTAACAATAATGAAAAGATTAGCGGTCAAGCTAAGAAGATTCCTTTTCAATTTGTAGATTTAAGTGTTGATGCACATGATTTTGTATTTACCGTTACCGATTCGGGAGATACGGGTGCTATTAGAAGATTAAATCCCGGCGGAACTAATGTATATAAAATCCTAAGTGGTGGTAAATATCAAAATTCCGATTCTGCGGTTTTTGGTGTTATGGGTTCTATAAGAAGAACCTTTATAGATGAAAAATCCAGCTTAGTAAGTGTTACTGTTGATGAAAATGACTTTGTTTATGTTGTTGATGCAAAATTTGGCAGAATACTTGTATACGATAAGTTCGGTGTAATGCTTTGTGCTTTTGGCGGAGGTTTAGAAAGAGGTATCAATAAAGGTACTTTTGAAAAACCAAAAGCAATTCATATTGATGGCGATTTGCTATATGTTGTTGATAGCGCCAAAAATGCAGTTACTGTATTTAGAGTTACCGAGTTTGGTAAAAAGCTTATGACAGCATCTTCACTTACCAATGAGGGTGAGTATGAAAAGTCAAAAGAGATTTGGCAAGAGGTGCTTTCAGAGGATGCTAACTGCCAGGCGGCTTATAACGGACTTGCTAAGGCAATGCTTACCACCGGTGAATACAAGCAGGCTTTAAAGCTTGCAAAAATGGGTAAAAATACCGATTTGTACGGTGATGTATTTGTAAAGGTAAGAGCAGAATTTATACAAAATAATTTTTATGTTTTAGTTACCGTTTTTGTAGTAATTTTAATAGCTTTAGTTGCTTTCTTAATTATTAAAAAGAAGAAAAACATAGTAGTTTTAAAAGATAAGTCTTTTCTGGATGCTCTTAGTGCATGCATTCATCCATTCACAGCGTATAAGAATTTAAAAGATAATAAACGAAAGAATTTTATACATGCATCAATATTGGTGATTCTTTTCTTCGTTGTTACATTGCTTTGGGATTTCTTTGCAGGTTATATGTATGGATATATAGACCCATCGTCATATAACGCATTTTATACTTTCCTTGGAACTTCGGGCGTAGCATTGCTTTATACAGTAGCTAACTGGGGTGTTTGTTCCGTACAAGGCGGAAAGGGTAAAATGTATGAGGTTTATGTTTCTGTAGCGTATAGCTTAGTACCAATCATAATTTTCCGTTTATTCTCTTTAATAGTTTCAAATGTTATGACCTCAGAGGAAGCTTTCTTCCTTAGCGTATTCGGAATAGTTGCTTGGATAATTGCAGGATTTTCATTGCTTGTGGCTAATATGGAAATTCACGAGTACGATTTCTTTAAGGTGCTTAAAACAACCGTAATTATAGTTTTAGGTATGGGACTTATTATTTTCTTACTGTTTATGATTATAGTTTTAATTCAGCAATTATTTACGTTTATTGAAACTATTTATAATGAATTGTTATTGCGATAAGGGGGATTAGCATGAAGATAAAAAATATACTTTGCCTTATTTTAGCAGTAATAATTCTGGCGTCTGTATGCGGATGCGGTAAAAAAGGAATAACCATTCTTCCAGCAGCGTATGACAGTCAAACTATATATGACTTTACCATTAACGGTGAAATTGCAAAGGTGGAAGACTACAGTCTTTCATTTAACGGAAAGTTAGGCTTTCCTACCTTATATAAAGAGGGTTCTCAAAAGGTTTGGGATTCTTCACTTGCCGAATCCTTATCGGCATCAGCAATTTTTGTAGAAGTGTATGACCCTGAATATGAAACCTTTATTACAGTTAAATCTGTTGATGCGGTAAAAGAGGGAAGAGTAAAGGCAGAGGAAATAACTAACGGCGTTAGGGTAACATATTTCTTTGATGAATATGAGATTTCTGTGCCTGTGTATTATACCATTAACGAAAGAGGACTAAAGATAAAGGTAGTTCCCTCTGAAATTGATGAACATAAATTTTCGGTTATTTCTGTTTCTGTAAGTCCTTATTTATGTAGTGCTAAAAATGAAAAAAGTAACGATAGATATTTAGTTATTCCATCGGGTAGCGGTGCGCTTATGTATACCGACAATCGTGGCGATTCACGTAGTTACGAAGAAGCGGTTTACGGAAGTGACCTTGCTAGTGAAGAAAAATGGAATTATAACAATGCCGAGCAAATTTATCTTCCGGTATTCGGTGCAGTTGATAGCAACGAGGCAATGTATGGCATAATTACTTCTGGTGCTTCAAGCTCTGCTATTGGTGCGCATGCGGGGGATAAGTCTTTGGGTTATTCGGGTGTTTATCCGGTATTTAACGTGCGTTCATACAACACGGTGCAGGTTAATATTGGCGGAACAACCGGTCTTAAAGAATTTATAAGATTGGCTGATAAAAGAAATTCAGAAACATTTGAAGTTCAGTATTCTGTGCTTTCGGGCGAAGATGCTTCATACAGCGGTATAGCAGCGGCTTATCGTGATTATCTGGGTCTTGAAAGCGGTACTTCTAACAAGCTTATTAACCTTACTTTATTAGGCGGTGTTATGGCTGACAGAAGCGCTTTGGGTATTCCTTATTCTGAATTTTCACCTACTACAACCATTTCACAAGCAAGTGATATTATTACAGAAATTTACGAAACCAATAACACAGCTATGAATATTCGTCTTTTAGGTTTCGGTAATACCGGACTAACTGCGGATAAATTAGGCAGCGGTTTTAAGATTAACAGTAAATTAGGTTCAAAATCTGAAATCAAGGCATTACAAAAGCTTTGTGATGATAAGAGCTCAGATTTATTTATGGATTATGATGTGTTACAGTTTGTTAATACCGGTAACGGCTATTCTAAAAGGGGTGACGTAGCGGTTGACACAACTGATTATAGAGTAAAGAAATATACATTTGATGTTTCTTTGCGCAATGTAGACACTTCACAAAAAGCCAAGTATTTATTAAGCCGTAGCAAAATCACTTCGGCAATAGATAATGCGTTGGCTTCGGTTAAAAAATATGATATTGGCGGAGTTTCTCTTGATACTTTGGGAAGATTTGCGTATTCTGATTTTTCTGATATTCAGTATTACGGTAAAGGAAAAATGGATGCGGATGTAACAAAAGCGTTAGAAAGCGTTACTGCTTCTGAAATCAAGATACTTACAAAGTCTGCAAATGCGTATGCGGCTGTTGCATCAAATTATATAGATTCTATTCCAACAGTCAGCTCAAACACAAAAGCGCTTGATGTTGATATTCCTTTTTATGGAATTGTATTTTCTGGTTGCAAAGAAAATTCTGTTACTATAAACCTTTCTTCAGAACCACATAAAAAGTTCTTAGATGCAATTAAAACAGGTAGCGGTCTTTCTTTTGTGCTTGCTTCGGAAATAAATTCTGATGTAATAGCAAGCGTACATAGCGCTTATATTGATGCCGATTATGAATCCTGCAAAGAAGATATAAAGAATTATTTTGCTACCGCAAAGGATTTCTTAAACTCTGTTTCAGGTTCAAGTGTGAAAAGGCATGTGATTATTGAAAAAGGTGTAACAAAAACTGAATTTGAAAACGGTGTTACAGTATATGTAAACGAAACTTCAAGTGATGTAGTTTGTGAAGAAATAACAGTAGAAGCTATGAGCTTTAAAGTGAGGTGAGTGGATTGAAGAATAAAAAAAGGGGAATAGAAGCCCATAACCGATTTGTAGGTAGAATGTTTATTTTACCGTGGGAAATCGGAATGTTGTTCTTTATTATTGTGCCACTCATACTTTCTGTGGTATATGCGTTTTGCGAAGTTAATCTTGAGCTTGGCGGTATGACATACGATTTTGTGGCATTAACCAACTTCAAGTATTTGCTCGCTGAAGACCCGTATTATACTGACACGCTTCTTTCTTCTCTTACAACCTTGCTTTATTCTGTTCCTATAATTATTGCTATAAGTTTGATTTTAGGTATCATTCTTAACCAAAAATTCAAGGGCAGAACAACCATGAGAGCGGTGTTTTTCTTACCTGTAATAATTGCGGCAGGTATAGTATTAAATATACTTACTACACCAATCAGCGGTCAGCCACCTATTATTCAGTTAGGCTCGGGCTCGGCAACTACTATGAGTGACAGTGCTAACTATCTGGATGCTACTGCCTTGCTTGAGGGTTTGAGATTTCCGCAGGCTGTAACCGATGTAATGTCTAAGTACATTACTATGATATTTAATCTTTTGTGGCATAGCGGAATACAGATAGTATTATTTATATCGGGACTTCAAACTATTCCTGATTCATTGTATGAAGTATCAAAAATCGAGGGTGCTTCAAAATGGGAAGAATTTTGGATGATAACATTCCCAATGCTTCGTGATGTTACATTACTTGTAACGGTATTTACGGTAGTTGAAGAAATGGTTTCCACAACTAACGAAGTAATGTCCAATGCACAAAGTATGATAAGTCAGCAGCGTTACGATTTACCGTCTGCTATGATTTGGTTTTACTTTGTTTGCGTGCTTGCAATTTGCGGTATCCTTTTGGTTCCGCTCTTCCGCTCATTTAAGCGGAAATGGGATTAGGGGGTGTAGCAGATGAATAAAAAATTGTCAAAAAGAATTTTAGCAGTTGCTTTATCTGCTGTGCGCTGGATTTTTCTTATAGCGATTGGATATATAGCACTTTTTCCGCTTTTTGTTATGGTTTCAACCTCGTTTATGACTATGGCGGATGTTCTTGATCAAAGTGTTGTGTATATTCCAAAAACAATTACTTTTGAACATTATACCGAGGCATTAGCAAAGCTTAATTATGTTCAATCTTTAAAAAGCACGGTTTTGATTCCTGTTTTAGCCGGAATTATAGAGGTTGCAACCTGTGCGATTACGGCATATGGTTTTTCCAGATTTGAATTTAAAGAAAAAAACATACTTTTTGGTCTTGTTATAGTAACTATTGCAGTACCTGCAACACTTCTTATGATTCCTCAGTACTGTGCGTTCTATAATTTTGACCCTATAAAGCTTCTTGGCATTATTAATAAGATTTCGGGCGCTAATTTAAATATAAACCTGATAAACACAGGCTTTACAATGTGGTTGCCGTCACTTTTCTCTGTAGGTCTTCGTTCGGGTGTGTTTATATTTATTTACCGCCAGTTCTTTAAAGGCTTACCAAAGGAATTTGAAGAAGCAGCTTACGTTGACGGTGCAAATGCCATGGTAGCGTTTGTTAAAGTAATTGTTCCTTCTTCTAAGGTTGCTATAACAACCGTTTTGGTGTTCTCTTTGGTATGGCATTGGAACGAGTATTATACAACGGGAGTTTTCTTGCTTGAAAATAACAGACCACTCTCGGTTATGCTTGGCGAAATATCAAATAGCACCACACTTTCAAGTGGAACACGTATGGCGGCGGCTTTGATATTTGTTTTGCCAATGCTTGTAATTTATCTTATTTTGCAGAAACAGTTTATTAAAAGTATTGATAAGGTTGGTATTGTTGCTTAATCCATAATTAAAATAAAATTTTATTGAAAGGTGTATTTTTATGTTAAAAAGAATTATTGCAATTGTTCTCGCACTTACACTTTGCTTTGTTTTTGTAGGTTGCGGTGGGTCAACTAATGATGGAGGGGACGATACCGAATATACATATACCCTTCTTGTAAACAAGCCGGATGATTGGGATACTAATTGGACTTCATATTTTGAAACCGATGCAGATGGTAACCCTGTAGCACTTAGTGGTGATGCTGCACCTGAATTTGTAGCTAACAAATACCTTGCAAGAGGTGTAGTACAAAAAGAAAATACCGCTACTGAAGGCGAAGCTGAAGCAGATAATGTGGCAAACACAGGTACTACCAGCAAAGTAGAAGCTTCTGCAACTAAGAGCACAAAGTTTGCGGCAGATCCTTATTCTGATGTTCCTGAATCTGTTAAGGGTACAACAGTTGAATATCTTCTTTGCCGTGAGATAACCGAAAACGATAAAATAATTGCGGCAGAATTTGAAAAGAAAACAGGTATTAAGGTTAAATATACCTATGCTGAATATGGCTCATACGGCGATACAGTTGCAACCCGTGTTGCTTCTAAGAATGCCCCTGATATAATAAACGCTGAGCGTTTGGCATATCCTAACGGTTTAGTTTCTCTTTGCGACCCTATGGATGTTGAAACCTTTAAGCTTGAGGATTCATTCTGGGATTTAGATGCAATGGTTGGTGCTAAAATCAACGGCAAGTATTATGGTGTTATTTCAAAGAAAGACATTTATTTTGATGCAAGAATGATGATGGTAAATGTACCATTATTAAAGCAGATTTTCAATGATGCAGGCATAAGCTATGATGAAAAATCACCTCGTGCACTTTGGAAATCAGGCAATTGGAATTTAGAAACATTCTATGATCTTTGTACAACTATTCAAAAGGCAGGCAAAATGCCATTAACTTATATTTCATTGTACGACTTTGCATTAGCTTCGGGTCAAGACCTTGTTAAGTTTGATGGTACAAAGTTCGTTAGCAACCTTGCAGATCCGGATTTGCGCAAGGCTTGGGAAAAATGCGGTGAGTTCTACAATTCAACCGGATATATGGAAGGATACAATCAGAACAACTTCCTTAGTGGTAAGGACGTAATGTTCATTAATACTATCTATAACAGCTATAACAAAAACTCTATTGCAGGTATGGCTACTTTTGAGGTAGACGCTGTTCCTGTACCTGGTCTTAAGGGTGTTACAAATGCACCTTGCGACTTCAGACCTTTCTCTATTGCAAAGGGTGCAAAGAACCCTGTTGGTTCTGCTTACTTCTTACGTTATTTGTTAGATGCTGAAACCAACCTTGTTGAATCAGAGGCTGTAAACGCAAATGTTTGGGAAACTGCAAAATTTGTTTCAATGGATTTACCAAAGACATTTGAATTCTCTTCTTCACTCTTGCTTTATGTATCAGATACTGCTGAAGCTCAGGTTCGTACTAAGCTTTTAACTTCAAAACAGATGTCAACTGCTTTCTCTGAAATTGAAAATCAGGTTTCAAATGCAGTTAACAGAGTTAACAAGGCGGTTTTAAAGGTTAAGTAATTTATTTTCGTTGATTTTTCACTATTTTTCGGTGATTTTACAGTAGATGTATAAAGCTGAAAAAATATATAATTACCTTAACAATTGGGGTGTTATAAACCGATTTAACACCCCGCATAAAACAGGGAGGAGTTTTTTATGAAAAAACAGCGTTTTCTCAAGTTTTTATCATTGGCAATCTCGGTATGTCTTTTAATGTCCAGCTTATTCACAGGTATGGTGATTTCGGCTGAAGATGCATCGGTTGATGTATGGGATGGTACAAGCGTTTCAACTGAACTTTCAGGTTCAGGTACTTCTGCTGATCCTTATCTTATTCAGTCAGGTGCGGATCTTAAATTATGGTCTAATAAAGCCGCCGGCGGCAAAGGTTATGTAGGTGAGTACTTCCTTTTAACAAATGATATCGATCTTGGCGGCAAAAACCTTGTAATCGCTACATTTAGTGGTATCTTTGATGGTAACGGCTATGAAATCAAAGGTATACAGATTGTTTATAATACTCTCAATGATGTTGGATTTTTTAGACGATTAGGCGGTACTGTAAAAAACCTTACTTTGACCGGTTCGGTTTGGGGCAAACAAAATGTCGGCGGTTTTGCTGGTATAATTTTGTCAACAGGTGCTACTATCAGTAATTGTGTGAGCAATATGACAGTTAAAGGCGAGAGTGCGGTTGCTGGTATATTTGGTAATGCATATCATACCAACGCAGTTACTTTAAATATTTTCTCTTGCGTAAATAATGGTACTGTTACATCTACTACAACTAATAGAGCAAATACTGCTGGTATTGTTGGATATGTTGGTTCAATGGCAACTGTTAATGTTTATTATTCACAGAATAATGGTGATATTACCAATACAGCTGTTCCTGATGTAGCTGGTATTGTTGGTAAATCAGCTGGTACAGTAAATGCGAAGTATTGCGTGAATACAGGTAAGATTACTGGTGCATCTTGTGTTGGTGGTATCCTTGGTTACAATGAAACTGCAACTGCAAAAGCAACAATTGATCACTGCGTAAACTATGGTCAAATTGTTACTTCAAGAACAGGTGGAGCAACAACCTCTATCGGTGCTATACTTGGTCTTTTCTATACGAACGTTTCTAATACGACTGTTACAAATTCTTACTACTGTAAAGATGATGTGGTTATTGGAACAGCCGCCGATTATCAGGCAACATATACTCCACTTGGAACTGCAAAAGCAAAAGCGGATTTTACCAATGGTACAGTTGTGAATGCTTTAGGTTTCTTATATATTCAGGGTGAAAATGGTCCTGAACTTCGTCAATATTCAGAGGGTGACGGAACAAAAAATAATCCTTATGTTCTTAAAACAAAAGAAGACCTTTTAATGCTTTCTCAGATAGTTACTGTTGGACAGCTAACAAACTATACTGATATGGCTTTCGTTCTTGCTAACGATATCGACCTCCAAGGTGATGCTCGTTTCGTTGGTATCGGTAACGGTTATAAGTCATTCCAAGCAGACTTTAATGGTAACGGCTACACTGTTTCAGGTGTTGATATTAAGCACGCTCACTTAGCTGGTCTTGGATTCTTTGGTATGATTGGCGGTACTAATGAGCGTAAAATAACAAACCTTAATGTTAAGGGTAATATAACAAGTACAGCATCAACAAATAATGCTTCTATTGTTGGCGGTCTTGTTGGTAAAAATGCAGTTAAGCTTACAATTTCAAATTGTAGCTTTGATGGTACTGTTTATTCTACTTTCATTACAAATGCAAACTATTCTGCAGCATCAGGTATTATTTGTGAGGTTGCAGGTGCGTTAGATATGTCAAACTGCTATGTTGCAGGTAAGATTGATGGATTCGGCAGAGGCGGAAGCCTTGTTGGTTCGCTTAACGGAAATTATGCTGTAAACATTACAAACTGCTATTCAGTTGCAGAAGTTACAGGTATTGGTGCTAATAAGTCAACTACAGCTCCTACTTCAGGTGGTCTTATCGGCTTTATCGGAAACGGTACACTTCGTCTTAACAACTGTTTCTTTGCAGGAACTGCTCCTGCTGAACGTTCAAGCGGTATGGGTGGTCCTATTGTAAACCACTATGCAGCCGGAACATTTGAATGCAACAATGTATATTACTTGGCTGATTCAGCTAGTGAATTTACTTCTTACAATGTAGGTGTAAATAAAACTGCTGCACAGTTTAAGGATGGTACAGTTTTAGATCTTCTTAACACAAACGGTGTTGTTTTCGCTCAGGGTGAAAATTATCCTATACTTATGACAAAACCTTACGATGTTGCAGATCTTACTGCTGACGGTATAGTTGATACTGCGGACGCAGTTGTGATTTTGCGTCACATTGAAAGTGTAGAACAGTTTGGTGAGGATGCTATGTCTTTTGCTGATGTAAACGGCGACGGTAGCGTTACAGAGGCTGACTACTTTACAGTTAAGTACATTGCACTTGTAGGTATTGTTGTTGAAGAGCCTGAAGCAGCTAGTTGGTCAATGATTGGCTAATTTTAAAGGTTATGCAAGGCAGGCAATCGCCTGCCTTGTTTTTGGGTTTTGAAATTTCAAAATAGTAACACATTAAAGAAAGGATGTAAGATTTTGAAAAAGAGAATCATTTCTATAATATTGGCTGTTACCTTGATGATCACAACTGTATCTGTTGCATTGTCAGTTGGCGCTCAGTTAGATAGTCAATATACAGTTACAGTATCATCAGCCATTTCAAATGGTACAGTTCGTGTTGATAAACATACAGCTAACGAAGGCGATATTGTTGAGGTTAGCATTATTCCTAAAAACGGTTACATAGTAAAAGCCGGTTCAACAACCTATACATACGCTTCAAGCGGTACTGTTACAAAAGCAGTTGTAAATCGTGTTGAAGAAAATGCTACAGGTAAAAAGCTTTATTTTGCTATGCCTAATAAAAACGTAACAGTATATGCTGAATTTGTAAGCACTAATGATACCAACTTCTCATTTGATATGGTTGGTTCTTCTGTTAAGAGCGGTGATGAAAGCTTTAAAGCAGGTAGCTTTGTTGCTATGAACTTCACTTCTCGTCTATACTATCAAACTTCTGCACGTGATTTAAACTCTGGAAAAATCACCCTTAAAAAAGATGGTGAAGAGGCAGAGGTGTCTGAAATTGGTACACTTTATGCAAAAGCCGAAACTTTAGGCGCTACAAATGAGCTTACTTTAGATGCAGTTGGCACTAATGGTGTTGAGAAGTCTGTTGCTTATTCTTCAAGCGCACCTTTGGATGATGATTTTTCAGACATCACTTTATCATATCTTGATTTTAGTGCACAGGTTGATGTTGATGATAGCACAACCGATTATACTGTAAAATCATACATCAGCTTTGCTGACGGCACAGTGCTTTATTCTAAAGAGCGTACTGATTTTGCAGATAATGTTGCTGCAAGACTTGGTCTTTGCGCTACTGATGATACCGAAGCTGATGAAACTTTATCTATTTTAAATGCTATGGTTAACAGCAAGTTTGAAGGCTTTGGTGCGGTTGTTTATCCTTGGACAGAGACATGTTATGCAGATGGCGTTAACGTAACTCTTGCTAAAAATCAGGCTAAAAGAGAAGTACGCTTAATGAGCGAAGCCGGAATTAGAAAAGTAAGACTTATTGTTTCTAACTTCCCAATTGATTACTATGATTTAGAAAATAAACAGGCAAAACCGCTTACAAGTGACTGGTATACAGATACTTGGGTAGAAATGTTTAATGCCTTTAAAACTTATAAGATTGATGTTCAATTAAATCTTGGTTGGGGTACTGAATTTGCAAATTCTATGCAAAACAAGCAAATCACTTCTGTTTTAGGTGGCGGATATTCAGGTCTTTCTTTTGAAGATCAGGTTACCGCTTATGGTCAGTTATCTGCTGAGTTGGTTAAGTACTTGTTAGATAATGGTTGCACTAATCTTACTTCTGTTTCATTCCTTTCAGAACCGGGTAACGGCTGGCAGGGTTCAACCTGGAGCGAGGTTACAAAGCAATCACCACAGTTGAACTTTACTACAGCGATTGAAGCTTATGATAAGTGTGCAAAGAGTGTACAAACTGAATTTGCAAAGAAAAACATTACAGGTGTTAAATTTACTTATGGTAACGTTTCATTGCTTTATGACCCAACCGTAATCACAACTACCGATGAAGAAACCGTTACTTATGACTGGTGGAATAGGGAAGAATGGAACAATAGTAGATTCCAGAAGCATACCATGACCGCAGGTAAGAACTGGGTTAAGGAAATGACTGAAAAAATCACAGCTACTGCAGATGCTTATTCTTACCACTATTACGGCAAGTTTGATAATGCAAAAGTTAGTAACTATGCCGCTAATCAAGCAGCTTTAAATGCTATTAAGAATGATGCATTAAAGGGTACAGGTCTTACCGCAAATGATATTTACATGGATGAGGTTTCTGTTAAGTATTACAATACAGCAGAAAGCGGAAATGATAAGTCTAAAGAATCAGCATTTGAGGCTACACAGTTAGCTGAGTATCTTTCAGCACTTATGAATAATGGTTACAAGGGTGCATATCTTTGGACATTTAGTGATTTCTCAAGCGATAATATGTACGGTTTAATGCCGGGTGCTATAGCTGCTGTTAAAGGCAATACAATACCTTACGACCGTTATTACGCAACTACTCTTATTACAAAATATTTAAACAATTGCCCAACAATTTATTGGGGTAGCCAAGCAAATGGTTGTGCAACTGTTATGGGTAAGGATACCGACGGCAATGCAACTATTTTGGTTGTTAATATGAATCACACCAATAAAACAGTTAAGGTTGATATTTCAGAAGCATTATCAGGTGTTACTCTTAACCGCCATTTGTATAATCCTTCTGTAAATTACAGAACTTCTGAGGCTAAGATTATTGGTAGCGATAAGCAATTTGAAGGCGTAACTTCTTCATTTGTAGACACCCTACCTGCTGGCGGCGTTGCTATCTACACCACAAAATAAAATTTAAAGTTATTTAAATATTTTCACATTTTTCCGATTTGCGTTCAGGAATTTTATTTCCTGAACGCAAAGGAAAAGTTAAAGTTAACATTAGATATATGAATAACCTGTCATTTTAAATGAAAGTAAACTTATTGCTTTCTTTTAAAATGGCAGGAATTTGGTGTCTTTAAAGAAAAAATTATATTGGAGGTAAAAATATGAGAAACAGATTCTTAAGCATTTTCCTTTCTATTGTTTTGCTTATAACAACTTCATTTTCGCAGTTCTCGTTTATTGCAAATGCAGATGTTGATGTTTGGAACGGAACTAGTGTATCTGAAAAGTTAGAGGGTTCGGGTACCTATGCTGATCCTTATCTTATTCAATCGGGAGCAGACCTTAAATACTGGTCGAATACCGCTTCTTCCGGTTCGGTTTATGCAAATCAATATTTTCTATTGACTAATGACATTGATCTTGGTGAAAGAGCAATTACTATTCAAAAATTCCAAGGCATTTTTGATGGTAATGGTCATGAAATTAAGGGAATAAAGATTATTTATAACACTTTAAACGATATTGGTTTTATTAGATATTTAGGCGGTACTGTAAAAAATCTTACTCTTACAGGTTCTGTTTGGGGTCAACAGAATGTTGGTGGTTTTGTCGGCAATCTTACAACATCAACTGCTACTATTAGTAACTGCGTTAATAACGTAGATGTTAAAGGTACAACTTGTGTTGGTGGTTTTGTTGGTAATGCATATCCCGGTGGTGAAACTACTTTAAATATTTTTTCTTGCGTAAATAATGGTACTATTACCGCAACATCAACTGCGTCGAATGCGGGTGGTTTTATCGGTTACACAAGAGCCTATGTTAACTACAATATTTATTATTCGCAAAATACTGGTGATGTTATAGCAAGCGGTACTTATGTAGGCGGTTTTGTTGGAAACACATATTCCAAAAAATTGAATTTCAAGTACTGCGTAAATACCGGTAAAATTTCAGGCACATCTGCTGTTGGCGGTATTCTTGGTATTAACAATGAAAATACTGCTACTGGTGAGATTGTTAACTGTGTTAACAATGGTGAAATTACGACAATAAGAACTGCGGATTCAACTGCAAATCTTGGTGCTATAGTAGGCTATTATTCAGCCAATGTATCTAATACAAAGATACCTGTAACAGATTCGTTCTATTGTCAAGATGATATTAACTTTGCTTCATCTAAAGGTGATGGTCAGGTTGGTAAAACTCCTTTAGGTACTGCAAAAACTAAAGAAGAGTTTAAAAACGGAACAGTAGCTGATTTGTTAGGTGTGTTATTTGTTCAAGGTGAAAACTCTCCTGAACTTCGTGGTTTTACATCAGGTAAGGGAACTAAAAATGAACCATTCGTAATAACAACAAAAGAAGAGCTTATAATGCTTTCTGAAATAGTTACGGTTAAGCAGTTTACTAATTATACCGATATGGCTTTTGAACTTGGTAACGATATCGACCTTGAAGGCGATACTCGTTTCGTAGGTATTGGTAACGGTTATAAGTCATTCCAAGCTGATTTTGACGGTAAGGGATACACGGTTTCAGGTTTGAATATTGGTGACGGTTCGGGCACTTATTCAGCTCATCCTTACGGAATTGGTTTCTTTGGCGTGATTGCTGGAACTAATGAACGTAAAATATCTAACCTTAATGTTAAAGGTAACGTTATTAGCACAGCGGCAACCTCAACACAAACTTGTGTTGGCGGTCTTGTTGGTAAAAATACGGTTAAGCTTACAATTTCTAACTGTAGCTTTAATGGTACGGTTTATTCGTCTTATAAAAATGATGCGAATTCGCCTGCAGCGTCAGGTATAATTTGTACAGCCGGCGCAGCTTTGGATATTAGCGGATGTTCAGTTTTCGGTAAGATCGACGGTTATGGCAGAGGCGGAAGTATTTTAGGTTCATTAAACGGAAACTTTGCTGTAAATATAACAAACTGTTACTCTGTTGCTGAAGTTACAGGTGTTGGTTCTAATATAAATACTGCTACACCTACCGCAGGCGGTCTCATTGGTTTTGTTGATATGGGTATACTTCGCCTTAATAACTCTTTCTTTGCGGGAACTGCTCCTGCAGAGCGTTCAAGCGGTATGGGTGGTCCTATCATAAACCATTTGGCAACCGGAACACTCGAATGCAATAATGTATATTATCTTGCGGATTCTGCAAGTGAATTTACTTCTTACAATGTAGGTGAGAATAAAACTGAAGCTCAGTTTAAAGACGGTACAGTTACAGCATTGCTTAATGCAAACGGCGATGTTTTTGAGCAGGGTTCATCTCATCCTAAGTTTGTAGGTCAGGTAATTGACAATGGTTCAGGCAGTAACCCTGGTGAAGATGACGAGATAGATGATGGTAAGACCTATGTAGTATGGGATGGTACCATTTCTACATCTCTTTCGGGTACGGGTACAGATATTGACCCGTTCATTATAGCTAATGGCGCCGATCTTAAATATTTTGCAGATTCGGTTAATGGCGGTAACGATTATTCGGGCAAGCACGTTAAGTTGACTGCAAATATAGATTTAAATAAAATTGATTTTGAACCTATCGGTAACAGAGCAAAATGGTTCAGAGGTATATTTAACGGTAGCGGCAATACTGTTAAAAATCTTAAAATTGTTTCTGAATCAACAAACGGTATAGCATTCTTTGGCGGCTG
>JAZREW010000105.1:0-5252 GCA_045661005.1 Acutalibacteraceae bacterium
AGTTTTTTCAGAAAAGCAAAATCAAATACCATACCTCCGGGGCGGTTGGTCGGCAGCCGCCTATGTCTATTTAAACTGTTTAGAAAGGTGTTGAAAGATATGGCTGAAAAGGTAGGCAGACCCACAGTAATGACAGAAGAAGTGCTACACAAATTAGAATATGCGTTTTTAAGGGGATTAAGTGACCTTGAAGCTTGTCTTTTTGCGGATATAGGCACAACCACCTTATATAATTATTGTGAAGAAAACCCCGAATTTCGGGAGCGAAAAGAGGAACTAAAAAAGAACCCTGTTGCAAAAGCAAAGTTAAATGTTTATGAGGCATTAGAAAGTAAAGATGTTGATGTGTCTAAATGGTATCTAGAACGCAGAGCTAAAGACGAGTTTTCAACAAAGCAAGAGGTTGCTGCTAACGTCACTTATGAGGATAAACTTAAAGATGTAGTTGATGCAGATGAATATTAACACAAAGCGATATATTGAGAACTTTATTAAGATACGCACCAAAGAGGGCAAAATAATTGATTTTAAGTTAAATAACCCACAACAAAGGTTATACGATATTATCAAGGAACAGAAGCAAGCCAAAAAGCCTGTGCGAGTTATTATATTAAAGGCTCGACAGATGGGATTTAGCACCTTAACGGAAAGCATATTGTTTAAGGAAACAGTAACGAAGTTTCACCGAAGAACAGGCATTATAACGCATTTAGCATCGGCAACAACAAACTTATTCAATATGTCAAAACTGATGTTGGATAATTTGCCCGATGAAATAAAGCCAAGTGTTAAAAAGAGTAATGCACAAGAACTTATTTTTGATAACGATAGCGGAACAGGACTTAAAAGCAAAATTAAGTGTATGACCGCAGGAACAAGCGGTGTTGGCCGCTCTGATACATTTGATATGTTACACCTTTCAGAGTTAGCCTTTTGGGAAGGTGATGTAACAGCAACATTAACAGGTCTTTTTCAAGCTGTGCCGAATTTGCCCGATACAATGATTATTATTGAGAGTACGGCAAACGGCTATGAAAAGTTTAAGGAACTGTGGGAACAGGCAGTAAATGGCGAGAGTGATTTTGTACCTTTGTTTGTTGCGTGGTATGAATTACCCGAATACTCAATGCCTTATAGCGGTTTTAAGCTCACAGCAGAAGAAGAAAACATAAAAGAAATATATAACCTAACTAATGAACAGTTAGAGTGGCGAAGATGGTGTATAAGGAATAACTGCCAAAATGATATAGAGCAGTTTAAACAAGAATACCCAAGCAACCCCGAAGAAGCATTTATAAGCACAGGTAGTTGTATTTTTGATAAAGAAAAAATCATAGAACGATTACAACGAGTGCCGAAGCCTATAAAACAAGGGTATTTTATTTATGATGAAGAAGCGGCCAAGCGAAACATAATGAAAGATATTCGATGGGTGAACGATAAAAGTGGTTGCATTAAGATATACAAAGTGCCGAATCAACCTGCATTTACAAAGTATGTTATTGGCGGTGATACGGCAGGGGAAACCGAGGGCGATTTCTTTTCTGCTGATGTTATAGATGCAAAGAGCCTTGAACAAGTCGCAACATTAACATTACAAACTGACGAGGGATTATATGCAAGGCAGTTATATTGTTTAGGAAAGTATTATTGTGATGCAAAGATAGCCGTAGAAACAAACTTTAGTACATACCCACAAAAGAAGCTTGAAGAATTGGATTATACAAACTTCTATGTGCGTGAGGTTGTAGACGATTATCGCAAAAAGGTTTCAAAACAATTTGGCTTTAATACTAACCGAAAAACAAAACCTTTAATTTTGGGTGGATTAGTTGAGTTGGTGAGAGATTTTCCCGAAACATTTAACGATAGTCGCACATTAAGGGAAATGTTGACCTTTGTTAAAAAAGACGGTGGAATACAAGAGGCAGAACAAGGCTACCACGATGACAAGGTAATGTCTATTGCTATTGCACATCAAGCGGTAAGTCAAGTTGTATTTAGTAACAGACCGATTGTTGCACAGCCACAGAGCCATTTTAGCGTACAGAAAAAGGCAGTTAAGACATATGACTATGGCAATAAAAGAACGATAATATAGGTGATTTAAATGGAAGCAATGATATTATTAGCAATCAGTTTATTAAACATTTTATGCTTTATGGTTGGTGCAAAGGTAGGACAGGCAGTAGTCAAGGGCGAAAAGGTTCAAATGCTAAATGTAAACCCTTTAAAGGCTGTTAAGAAAAGCCAAGCACAAAAGGCTATAGAGCGAGAACGAGAGAAACGCAACACGATATTGCAAAACATAGAGTGCTATGATGGAACTAGCAAAGGACAAAAAGATGTGAGGTGATGTGAATGGCAGAAATGGATTTACAAGCGATAAAGGAAACCCCGATTTGGACATTGTTTGAAAAGGGGCGAAACTACCACAGGCGAACAAGCATATATGAAGATACCGACATTAACTACCGATTTTATAACGGTGACCAATGGGGCGGTGCAAAGTTAGGCGATGTTGAACCTGTGCAGATTAACTTTATAAAGCCTATTGTTAAATACAAGGTAGCGGTTATTCACGATAACTTATATGCAGTTGTTTTTTCTTCACAGAACTATGAGAACAGACAATTTCAAAAGGAAGCAACAAGGTATTGTGATTTGCTTAATGGATATATCGGCAAACTTTGGGAAAAAGACAAAATGGATTTCTATGGGCGAAGATTAACGAAAGATGCCGCCATCAATAGTGAGGGCATAATGTATGTTGACTTTGACCGGGATAAAATGACACCTATTCACGAAGTAATGGATAAGGCAGATATTTATTACGGCAATGAAAACGATGAAAACATACAAAAACAGCCTTATATACTTATCCGTAAGAGAATGCCATTACTTAATGCTTTGGAACTTGCCGAAAGAGAAGGAGTAAGCGAGGAAAAATTATCACTTATAATCGGTGACAATGACAACCTAGAGGAAAGCGGCGAAGCGGCCAAAGAAGAACTTGACGAGATGGTTACTGTTGTATACAAGATGTACAAGCAGAACGGAACCGTGCATTATTCTATTTCTACCCGACTTGTTGAGATTGCCAAAGATATTGATTTAGGTATATCACTTTATCCACTAGCTCACTTTGTATGGGAAGAAAAGAAAGGCTCTGCAAGGGGCGAAGGTGAGGTTAAATTTTTAATACCAAACCAAATTGAAGTAAACCGAACCGAAATGCGAAGGGTATTAACAGTTAAAGACCAATCCTACCCAATGAAAGTTGTTGATACAAGCAAGATTGACAACCCCGAGGATTTACACATTGTAGGCGGTATTATTGAAACAAACGGAAACCCTGTGGACGATGTGAATAAAATTGTGGGTACTGTTCAACCTGCACAAATGTCACCCGATGTTAGAGAACTGTTAGAGAGTTTAATACAGGTAACAAGAGATTTAGCAGGTGCAGGCGATACAGCAACAGGACAGGTAAACCCCGAAAGTGCTTCGGGTAGAGCAATACTTGCAGTACAGCAAGCCTCACAAGCTCCTATGACCGAGCAGAAAGAAACCTACAAGAATTTCATTGAAGATATTGCAAAAATTGATTTGGAATATTTAATTGCTTATTCTGAAAACGGTGTAAATATGCAAGAAACAGTTACCGACCCTATGACCGGGGAAGAATATATACAAATGGTAAATGTTCCTCAAACCGTTCTGCAACAGTTACAAGCGGTGGTTAAGATAGATATTACCCCTAAAAGTGTATATGACCGCTTTGCAATGGAGCAGACAATGGAAAACTATTTGATGCATGGACTTTTCCATTCTCAAAGGTTGGCAGAGTTTAAAGTCTATGTAAACGCTCTGCCCGATGATAGCGTGGCACCTAAACAGAGATTGCTTGAGGCTATTGAAAATGCTGAAAAGATACAGCAGCAGATTGCACAGATTAACGCCCAAACACAGCTTATGACACAGAGAGCGGAACAATTCTTAATGAATGACCCCGAAGCACAATCAGAGCAGATGGCAGATGCACAAATGCAAATGAAGTTGCAACAGTTATTACAACAACAGCAGTTAGAGGGCGAGGCAGAAGTTATAGAGGAAGAACAGGCTTTACCCGAAACGGAAGAATAAAGATATAGCAAAAGCAAGGTAAAAAACGGCTACATAATCAGTAGTGCGGAAAACCCTTGTTTTTTTATATGGTGATTCCCTACCTAAAGAGGAAACAAAAAAGTGACCGAGCATTGAAGTCATTAAAAGCAAATGGAATATGTGGAAGTCAAACCACGCTTAAAAAATAGGAAGGAAATTTGTTATGGAAGAAAACAAAAACCTTATAAACGAGGAACAGGTTATTGAAAGTGTTGATGTAGACACAGAAGGAACCGCAGTACAAACACCTGCTAAAATATTCACCCAAGAAGAATTTAACAGTAAACTTGATGAAGTTTTAGCGAAGAAGATTGCCCGAAAAGAGGCTCGTATTCGTAAAGAGTATGAACAAAAGTACGGTGATTTAGAGAACGTGCTTAAAGTAGGCACAGGAAAAGAAAGTGTTGAAGAAATCACAGATGGCTTAAAGCAATTCTATGAAAGCAAGGGATTAAAGGTACAACAGAAGCCTAACTTTTCAGATAAGGATATAGAAACCCTTGCCAAAGCTGATGCAAACGAAATCATTGAATATGGCTATGATGATGTGGTTGAAGAAGTTGACCGCCTAACAAGATTAGGTTTTGAAAATATGACCGCACGTGACAAGGCATATTTTAAGGTTTTGGCAGAACACCGACAGAAAGCCGAGAGAGAAAACGAGCTTGCAAAAATCGGTGTAATGGAAGATGTTGCTAACAGTAAAGAATTTCAAGATTTTGCAAAGCAATTTGCAGCTACAACACCTATAACGGATATTTGGAATATCTACAACAAAACGCAACCTAAAAAAGAAATAAAACCAATGGGAAGTATGAGAAACACACCGTCAGAAGATACAGGGGTAAAGGATTTTTATTCATTTGAAGAAGCGAATCAGTTTACTGTTGAGGACTTTAACAAAAACCCTGCATTATATGAGGCGGTAAAAAAATCTATGCTTAAATGGAAATAATACTTCCCAAACAGAAAGGAAGTAAATTTTAATGTCAGTACAACATTTTATTCAGCCTATATGGTCTAAAAAGATTATGGATGACCTTGAGGAAAAGTGCAAACTTGTACAGGATTGCACACGCAAATAT
>JAZREW010000106.1:0-5582 GCA_045661005.1 Acutalibacteraceae bacterium
TGTTCCCGAATTACGTAAAATAGAACAAAAAATTGATTTTTACACAATTGATTTAATAAGAATTAATAACCGATTAAACGACTTAGAAAATAATAAGGATAGCATAGAAAAATTGAGAAAATCTATTTCTGAATTAAAAAGTTTAATCATAAGGAGGAACAAATGTTAAAAATTAGCCAACTAGCTTTCGTTTTATTCGTAGTTTTTGCCTTGTTAAGTATAAAGTGTTGGGCGGAAGAAATAACTTCCGTTAATGAGCCTTCTACGCAGGATGCCAAAATCGAAAAATCGGTAGCAGTGTTTGATGTTCAAAAACAACCGCTAACTGAAACAACTAAACAAAAAATGAACGTCCAAAAAAGTTTCTTTTGTATTGTTATTCAGGTTAACGGTAAAGTAAAAGAGGATTTGAAATAATGGGATTTTGGGACAAAGAAGGTGTTCTCTATATCAAATTTGATAAAGAGCCTATGGCTCGCGACAGACGCGTGAGCGAAATGGACAAGTTTGTGATAACTAATGACAAAAAAGGCAATGTTATAACGCTTGAAGAAGATAAGAAATTATACCCTTTTAAAATTGATAATACTGTTCGTTGCACAATACAAACAAATTTAAGAACTATATCCTTTCTTATTCCGCAAGATTACCGTTGGAATGGGGCAGACATTCCCAGATTTCTTTGGCTATTTGTCGGTAGCCAATTTAACCCCGAATTTAAAGTACCAAGTCTTGTTCACGATTTTATGCTTGAGTTTAAGGAACAAATATATGAAACGCTCGAAGATATAACCGTTCCGCAATACAGACGAATTACTTCTCTTGCTTTTAGGCAGGCTTTAAAAAATGAGGGTGTGCGAACAGTTAAATCTAATGTTATGGCGGGTTGCGTCCAAGCATTTCAGGCAACTTTAAACAGAAAGGAGTGGAAAATTGGATAACCTAACACAATACGCGCCAATTACTATTTATGTAATAACAACTTTAATCGGTTTAAAGATATTTGCCCGTAGGGACGAGTTAACCTCTCTTGAAACCAAAATAATTACATACCTTAATGCAAACTTTGCTTCAAAGGAAAGCTACCAAGACCTCAAAGACCAAATAAAAGAACTTAGGGCGGATGTCCGTGATTTGAAAAATCTTATCATTGAAAAATTAGGAGAAAAATGAAAAGAATAATATTGCACTGGTCGGCAAGTTCTTTCAAGCCAAATAAAACAGATTTAACGCATTATCACTACTTGATAGACGGTTCTGGGCAACTCGTTGAAGGTTATTATAAGCCAGAAGATAATGAAAACTGCAAAGACGGTAAATATGCTCGACACTGCGGTGGCGGAAACACTGGTTCGATAGGAATTGCTTTATGCGGAATGTACGGTTACAAAAATAGGTTTAATTGCGGTTCTTATCTTATAAACCGCGTTCAATGTGAAAAAATGTTTGCCACTGTTGCAGATTTATGCCTAAAATACAATATAAAAATAACACCAGATACGGTTCTTACTCATTATGAATTTAATAAGAAAAACAATATACAAACTGGTAAAATTGATATAACTTATTTGCCTTGCTTTTCAGAATTAGCGCCTGACGAAATAGGTAGTTTTATTCGTTCCAAAGTAAAATGGTACACGCAAAAAAAGCTGACCTAAGTCAGCAACAAAAAAAACACGAGGGATATTATAACATTATATTCAAATCATCAAAGCCACCATTTTGTTTTCGTTCATTGTAAATTTCTCTTGCTTCTTCCACACAAAGCATTTTGCATAAAAGAACATCTTTCACTTTTCCGTAAGTACTAACTTCCTCGTATAAAACTTCCGCAACCGCCTCAATATAGTCTTTTTTGTTCATACTTGCTATTGCTCTACGTTTTTTTAGTATCAATAATTGTTTTTCCAAATCAAAGGTATCTATAAATTGCGCGAGCGGGCGCGTAAAGTTAAACCAAAACTGTTTAAACTTTGAATTTCGTTTCGGTTCTTCATCTAAATAACTAATCACAAATTTTTTCATTTCCTCTCTCCTATTAAATTGTACCACATTATTTATCAAATAATTCTGTTGCTAAAATTGGTTTGGTTAAAACCTTTGTCGCTTTACAATAGTCGCAATCTTCGCATCTGTCTGGGGTAGCGCCATCATACTTTACCGCTTTGTATCTTTTGGATTGATATTCAATTATAGATAGAGCGTCGTCCAACGCGCTTTGCGGTATTTGTATTATATCAATGTCAGGGTATTCCCCCTTATCAACCGCACAAATATAAAACGGAAGTTTTTTGCCTGTGTTTATTTCAACGGCTTTTTGATAGAGCGCGCCCTGAAAATCATAACCATAATATTCAATCCAAGGCATTTTTCCCCAATCTTTTACATATTTCATTTCTTTAAGGTCTTTAATATATTTCAAATCCACAATGCAAATGTCAGGGTGATAAACGTCTAATTTTGATTTCCAAAGCAATCCAAACAATTCAAATGTGAATATTTTTTGCTTTTCCCCGCTCATAAACGTCATAAACAATTTATCGCGTTCGCACCTTTTTATAGCCTCGTCGCACCGTTGAAAATTAGCATATTTATTTCCTTTTTTGTTAAAAATAATTTCCTGATTTTCTTCTAAAAATTTGTCTAAAGTCCCTTCAAAATATCTGTCGAGGTACGAACCTTCCCATAAAGCATCTGTAACTTTATCTTGCCATTCGCCATTCAAAACCGCCATTGCGTGTTCTTCGCACCCCGCAACCTTTCCAGTACCACAAAAGCTCTTGAATTCTGAAAACGAGGCATATTTCATCTTCATTTCTGGGGTGTAATAATTATCGTTGGTTAATTTTATTTTTGACATAAGTAATTTCCCTTATCATTGTTTCTAGATTACGCTTTTCGTAACTATATTTATTCATAGCAAACCCTTTAGTTGGGTACATAAACCAATTACCGAGCATATAAACACCGTCGGCTTTTTGTTCAGCGCCTATTAATTTCAGCAACGGTTTATATTTTTCATTACGCTTTTTTCTTTTTTCCTTATGTATTTCCGCATAAATAGTAAAATATTCTGCCATATCGCCCATTTTTAACCCGCTTTCTTTTGGCAGTTATAACAAAGCGCCTTGCCGAACTTTTTGACCGAGTAATTGTATACCTTTTCGGAAATTTCAGCACCGCAAACCGAGCATACTGACACGGGTTCTGACGTTTTGTTGACATCAACAATATGTTTTTCTTCGGTCGCCTCGTCGGAAATTTGCTCCATTTCAGCAGAGGTGTCAACCACCTCCGCCTCAATGGGTTGTTCGGAAGTGTTGAATGGGTTTACGGCAACGGTTTTCTTCTCGAACTCGCAATCTCCTGCCTCTTGATATGCTTTGAATTGCTCTGTTGTAAAATTAAGTTGAATGTTTTTACATAAGAGCCGTAACGCAGTTTTTTTACACATTTCGGAATATCTATTCACCCAAGCACCGCTATCAGGGGCTTTTGAGTAAGTTCTGCGTATTTTTTCAATTTCGTCAGTTGATATTTCCACCATATCGGTTGCGCCATCTACATATCTAACAACAGCATACGCACCCTCTATATTTGCGGTATTAAACCTTTTTGGCTTATGATTAATGTGCCTTTGGCTTTGAATTGTAACTTTCTCGTATTCATCACCCTCTCGAACAACTTCTGCGTATATTTCATAAATTGGTTTTACAGAATACATCTTAGCAAGTTTAACTTCGCCTTTATAATCCGTTTGAAAAACCAAACCCCTGTCGCGGTAAAATATAGCATAGCATTCGCCTTGAAAGAAGTCCAAATTTAGATATGCGCCTTTCATCAAACAATTAGCCACTTGTTGCGGGGTAACTGGTTTATCTTTCAATTTAGCCTGTCTAACCGCCTCAAGAGAGTTCATTATAAACCTTTGAATATTAAATGATTGTCCGATTGCAGAACTTTCGCTAGCGAGCCTGTTAGTAAGGTCTATTGATATGTTATCCAAAAATTGTTGTTCTTTTGCTACTATTTCATTCATTAGAATTCATCCTCCTCATCATATTCATCATCTAATTCGTAATAATCTTGTCCATACATACCCAATTTGTCATAATCAGGTTCATCGTAAATTGGTTTTGTTTTTAATAGTTTATCTAATAAATTAGCTTGTTCTTTGTTCATAATTTACTCCTTTACTACCATATAATTAGGTATATTTCCTGTTTGCGCCTCAATTGCGGTGAACGGCTTTCCTGTTTCATTTTCTATTGACCGTATTGCCCCAAACACAATAGCACCGACATATTTGTAAATATCAATGTAGTTATACTTGACACAAGAATATCCGTCAGGGTTTATTCTATTATTTGGCAATGATTTCTTATATAAATCATATAGAAAATTCTTACACTTTTCAGTCCTGCAAGAACACATACATTCTCCTGAATAATCAAGATAATTAACTCTAAAAGAAGAGCAATAACTTCTATAATAACCTTTTGCATCAACCCATTTGTCGAATTGTTCTGGTGTCATTGCAAATCCCTCATTTTTTTGCATTATTAGTTCGCCGTCGACATCTAAGTTTGCTTTGTAGAAATACACTTGTTCGGTATTGTGCAGGTCGACAAAATAAACGCTACAAGCCAAATCAAGATAACGGCAATCTATCAAATAATCCGCCTCGATTTTGCCATCTAAAATATTTTGTAAAAATTCTTGCCGTGTTTCAATAGTATCAAAACCGCTTACAACATACTTGAATTTACGTTTATCTAAGTCTATTTGCTGAAATTTATATTTTTCTCCGCGAACCGTAAATCTTGTTGAAATACCTCTTGGCATATCTCTATTAAGTTTTTCAATAATTTCTTTACAAGCTAAAACTTTAGTCATATCAATATGTTCGTTTGTGTACCATTGGTTAATCATATTTTTTGCCTCGACAATATCGTTGTCGCAAAGAAATATAGTTTGAAACCAATTTGCCCTGCAAACTGTATCAAGTATCGCTGTTCCCGCAGAACCAAGTCCAAAGACACCTAAATCAAAGTAATCTTTTGGTATTTTAATATTCATCGCTTTTATAAACTTACTATCGTAAGTTGGATAAAAAGTTGAATAATTATCTTTATGATTGCGGTAATATTCCTTACTGATTAATTCATATTTGCTATTGAGTAACGACTTAGCATAAATTTCATCATTTTTAATATTTACAAGATGTCTTAGTTTATCGTTAAATTCTAAGCTATTCATATTTCTGATACTTTCAGGGGATAAATTCCACATCAAAGATATTGGCGGGGCATTTAGCGGTGTTAGTGCGTAGTTACAATACACAACTTTATCTACATACCCATTTCTAACGCTATCCACTTCCGTATAAGCATCATCAAAGTTTTGAGATAATAATGTCGCTTTAACTAAGGGTTTCATATCTCTTTCTTTACCCTCAAAAATATGATTAGCTGATAACGGATTACAGAATTCTTGCCCGTCGATAACAATTATTTTTCCATCAAGCTGAATTTCAATAGTGTTACAAAACCTTGCTATATTACAATGTGAATATCCTGTTG
>JAZREW010000107.1:0-2436 GCA_045661005.1 Acutalibacteraceae bacterium
TATACTTGTACTTAGAGCGGTTTTGTGATAAAATTATCTATATATGTCGAAAAATGTAGTTTTAGGAGTTCGAAATGAAAAAAAATAAAAAGAGGTGGATGAGGTTTCGTCATCGTGTGGTACGCAATCTGGCTTTCTTGGTGTTGTTTCCGTATACTGTTTTGAAGTATAGGATAAAAATTGACCGATTCAAGCTACAGGGCAAAAGGCCATATTTGATATTGCTTAACCATCAAACCACGTTTGATCAGTTTTTTGTTGGCATTTCTTTTAAGGGACCTGTGTATTATCTTGCAACAGAAGATATATTCTCGCTTGGTTGGATATCCTCGGTTTTGCGTTGGGTTATAGCTCCTATTCCGATTAAAAAGCAGACTACTGATGCTGCGGCAGTTATGAACTGCATTAGAATAGCAAGAGAGGGCGGAACTATTTGTATAGCGCCTGAAGGTAACAGAACCTATAGCGGTAAAACAGAATATATGAATCCTGCTATTGTTCCTTTGGCAAGAAAACTTAAGTTGCCCGTGGCTTTATACCGTATAGAAGGCGGTTACGGGGCTCAACCAAGATGGAGCGATGGCGTAAGACGTGGTAAAATGCATTCTTATGTTTCAAGAGTGATAGAGCCTGAAGAATATGATAACCTTACTAACGAAGAGTTTATGGCGCTTATTGAAACGGGATTATATGTTGAAGAATGCGTGGCAGACACCAACTTTAAGTCTTCTAAACGTGCCGAATATCTTGAAAGAGCGGTTTACGTTTGCCCTTATTGCGGACTTTCAAAGTTTGAAAGTAATGGCAATGAAATTGAATGTACAAAATGCCATAGAAAAATAAATTACGGTGAGAATAAAAGGCTTACCGGTGTGGGATTTGATTTTCCCTTTGAATTTGTTGCACAATGGTATGAATACCAGAACGATTTTGTACGAGCTTTAGATATAGAGCAGTACAAAGAAAATCCGATTTATTGCGATAATGCCTCTTTATTTGAGGTTATAGTATATAAGAAAAAGGTTTTACTTAGAAAAAATTCTGAAATTTGTCTTTTTGGTGATAAGGTTGTTATAGATAAGGGCAAAGAAAACGAGTTATTACTTCCTTTTGAAGAATTGAGTGCGGTTTCGGTTTTAGGCAGAAATAAGCTTAATATTTATCATAACGATAAAGTGTATCAGTTTAAGGGTGACGCAAGGTTTAACGCTCTTAAATATGTGAATATGTATTATCACTATAAAAACATCAGTAAAGGTGATGAAAATGGAAAATTTTTGGGACTTTAAGGTTTGGGGAAGCTTAAATGTAATTGCAATCCTATTAATTAGTTTGCTTTTGGGAAATGTTTTAAAAAAATCTATTAAATTATTTGAAGCTTCATTAATACCTACCTCGGTGCTTGGCGGCGGTATACTTATTGTTGTTGCGGGTGTTTATAAGCTTATAACCGGCAATGTTATGTTCGATACAGCGTTTTTTGGATATAACGGTACTGCTACTTTAGAATTAATTACATACCATACTTTAGCTCTTGGATTTATAGCATCTTCTTTCAAAACATCAAAGGGCAAGCTTACAAAGAAAAGAACAAGCGAAATTTTCAATACAGGTGTTACAACTGTTGCAACCTATTTATTGCAAGCGGTTTTAGGTATGGTAATATGTATGATTGCGGCACTGTTTGTTTCCAACTTTTTCTCTGCGGCGGGAATCCTATTGCCTTTTGGTTACGGTCAGGGTACAGGTCAAGCACTTAATTACGGTACAATATACGAAAACGATTTTGGTTTTGTAGGTGGCAAGAGTTTTGGTCTTACTATTGCGGCTTTAGGCTTTGTAAGTGCAAGTATAGGCGGTGTTATACATCTTAATATACTTAGAAGAAAAGGCAAAATTAAACCTAAATCTAAAGAAGAAGGCGTAATTCGTTCGGAAGAAATTCAGGCTGAAGATGAAATTCCTATGCAGGAAAGTATAGATAAAATGACGGTGCAAATTGCACTTGTTGCGGTTTCTTATTTGATTGCGTATCTGCTTATGTATATAATCGGTAATATGCTACCGGGAATGAAATCGGTAATATATGGTTTTAACTTTCTTTTAGGTGTTTTATCTGCAACCCTAGTGAAAGCAGTTATGAATTTCTTTAAAAAGCAAAATATAATCAAAAAAGAGTATACCAATGATTTCTTAATGACCAGAGCCAGCAATTTCTTTTATGATATTATGGTTGTTGCAGGTGTTGCTGCAATACGACTTGGCGCATTAGAAAAGTATTGGGGAATAATTCTTATAATGGGTGTGCTGGGTCTTATTGTTACCTATATTTACAATTATTTTGTGGCTAAAACATTATTTAAAGAATATTCAGAAGAACAGTTTTTAACAATGTATGGAATGCTAACGGGAACAGCGAGTACAGGTGTAATTTTG
>JAZREW010000108.1:0-5791 GCA_045661005.1 Acutalibacteraceae bacterium
AAGTTTGTTAATTTTTTAACAATCTTTCTTTCTGTCAATATTTTCTACCTGCTTATCACATCGCTATTGTTGACAATAAAAGTCTTTAATGGTATATTTATAATATAATTGATATAAGGAGAGCTAGTATGCTTAAAAAGATTCTCTGCCTGTTTCTTACTTTAATATTAACAATAGGTGTTGTAACCGTTCCCTCTTCTGCGGCAACAGTTACAGCTGGCGATATTGTTATTGGTTCAATCACAGGCATTAACGGTGACACGATTGTAGTTCCGATTGACATTTCTAATAACCCAGGACTTTCTGCAATAACCGTTTCAGTAACCTACGACTCATCTGTACTAGAATATAAAAGTTTTATTGTAGGTAATGTTTTATCAGAGGTTGAAGCGGTTGCACATCCTTCAAGAAATTTAATTCGTGTTGTAACAAGTGAGCTCGGAAACAAAAAAGGTAACGGAACAATTATAAGCTTTGAATTTACAATTAAGAAAACTGCCGATGAAAAGTTTTATCCTATTAACTTAAAATATAATTCAGGTGACTTTTGCAACTGGAAGCTAGATAAAATTATGCCAACCGTTACAGCCGGCGGTGTACAGGTAAAATATACAAACGAATCCTGCCCGCACAAAGAATATGATGAATGGAAGCTGGCCGCCGCCCCCTCTTGTGATGATAACGGTTTAGATAGCAGAATATGCAAAAGATGCGGACATACAGACTTAAGAGAAAACGAACCAATAGGTCACGAATATTCTGACGTTTGGACTATTGACCGTGAGGCCACCGCAGAAAAAGACGGTTTAATGTCACGCCATTGCATACGTTGTTCCAAATTTGTAGACCAAATATCTTTTAAATTAGAACAAAAAGAAGAGGTAAAGGTTGAAAACGCAATTGGTGAACAAACCACCACAAACCAAAAAATAGAAGAAATTTTTAAAGAGCAAAATCCTGATAAAGAATTGTCGCCTAATATACCGGTTAAAGAACCGGATGAGGACTCTGAGGAAAATGAGCCTTCTAACAGCAGTAATCAAACCTCTAGCGAAAGTTCCAACAATACATCCTCTCAAACTAACAGTTCGGAAGATAAAAACGGTACCAGCAACACGCAAACAGATAGTGAGAACAATAGTACAATCACCACCGGTACTTCTGAAGGTAAAAAAGATTCTACTGTAAAAACCTACTTTGATAAAATTTCACAGGTTTTCCCCAATGCTGAAAAATTATTAAATATTTTCAAACTATCTACTGCAACTTTGTTTATATTAATTTTAATTTAATCTGTTGTATAACCATAAAAAAGCTGCCAATTTAGTTGGCAGCTTTTTTTATTGGTTTAAACTAACTTTTAGCTTTTTTATTAAGAAAAACAATCACAACTGCGGCAATGCCCAACAATAGCAAAACAACCGCACCTATTATAATATATTTCCACGGAAAAGTTTTTCCATTAAAATATCTTTCATAATCTTCTTTTTCTTCTTTAGAAAGTGTTGCTTTTGCTTTAAGCGTTACACTTTCTATCTTCTCTCCCTTTTTAAGTCTTATATAAATAATCTTAGCGCCCACTTCGGTTTTAAATTCATTTTTCTTATACTTTACCTCAATTTTGTTACCGAAAATATCATATAATTCAGCGCTTTTATCAGAAGTTACAATATCCGCATAGCTTTCAATATCATTAGTCCAAAGCACATACATATCTTCTGTTTTGCCTGAAAATTTATATGCATATAGATTTTCAGCTAAATCAAGAGTAGCTTCATACTCAAAACCGTTATGTAAATGATTAAATGCCGCTCTGGCAACCGCTAAAGGCTTAGCAAAGCCAGAACCCAACATACCGTACTGATTTTCAGTTTCGTAGAGCTTTTTGCCGCTTCCTATTTGGTATGTAACTATTTTTTCAAGATTTTCTATAGATTTAGCCATGGTGCAAATTCGGGTAAGATACGCCATCTGTTCTTCTACAGAATATCCACGCTCAATTACTCTGGCAGTAGCATAACCTACCTCAGTAATAAACAATGGGAAATATTCGCCCGTAACCTTTTTAATGGTATTGTTAAGCTCTTTCATTTGTTTGACCCAATCGGCAGTTTCGGGTGAACCCTCTTGACTATACGGGTGAAAAGAATAATAATCCATATAATCTGCCGCACCATTTTCAAACATTGTTCTTGCCCAATCTATAGCAATTCCGCTTGTAGAGCCACCTAAAAGCATAGCTTCAGGATTAGCCTCTTTTAAAACCCTGTATACTTCTTTCATAGTTTTGGTATACCCTTCAGCATTAGGGAATTCTTTAGAATTTACCCAGCCTCTGTAATTAACCTCGTTATAAAATTCAAAATATTTAACCTTGCCCTTATAGGTTTCTACTAAAAACTTTACGTAGCCTAAGAAATGCTCTAAATCGCTTTCGGTTGTGGGCCAACCCTTTTGCTCCATCCACTCAGGCCAACCGTGAGTGTTAAAAATCAAAATTGGTTCTATATTGTTTTCTACCATTCTATTAATCCACGAATCTTTAGCGGCATCAATGGTATAAACACCTTTTTCTTTTTCTATATCTGTCCAATCGTAATCAAAACGTAACATTGAATTGCCTATATATTTGCTGGCATCTGCGCCATTTTGGTCAACTATAGTACCGCAAGCACCAAGATACGTTCCACCGTTTTCAATCAAATACGTATTATCTATTAAACGGCTTAATTTAATTTGACCTGCATTGTATACAACACCGCTTGAGTTAGTCATTTTAAAATCTATTGTAAAGGTACCGTATTTATTCACTTTGTTAAGTTGTAATTTTTGGTTTTTCTCAGAACCGCCATCTACAGAAATATCAAAACTTCCCTTTTGAATTACCTGCGTGGGCTTGGTATCATCTACTATCTTATAAGAAAGTTTGCCTTTTTCCAGGTTTTTTGCTGAGTTTGTTATTACTATTCCTTGCTTTATAACGCTATCTTCTGATATTGCTTCATTATAGATATTAGCATAAACCGAATCATCTGCAACAACATTAACAGGATAATTAGCCTTGGGTTCAGCTTTAAGCGTTACACCGTCTATCCACGCTAAACCACTTACAGAATTATTATATAAAATAAGTGTTACCGAATCCATTAAACCTAACATATTATTTATATCTACCTCATAATATGTCCAGTCTTGGTCAGCCTTAAATTCAAAAAACGACTCACCGTAATTACCCAATGTTGCGCCCGTTTTTTGCGAATCAAAAGGATGTCTTTCATTTCCGGCACCCGAAAGAAACACCTTAAAGCTAACCGCATCATCAATACCCAATCTTTCGGTTTTAACCCAAAAGCCTAGCTTATAATCAAAATTAGAATCGATAGCTATCTCACCTGTAGAAATGTATCTTCCGCTACCACCTACTATTTTTATAGAATTCTCACCAAACTTCTTATTTGAAGTGTCAAGCGAAACTGCATAAGCTATGTTAGAAAGCTCCCATAACACATCGTCTGCTACATATCCTAAGGGACAATTATATTTAAATTCATTAACCGCTCCCACACCATTAGCATCTTTAGTACAAGCCTTTATAGTGACATCGTGAGTTATTATTATCCCTCTTTCTTCAGAATAAAGAAAAGCGGTTTTAGAATTTGCAGGATTACTACCGTCTGTCGTATACCAAATGTCGCAAAATTCATTTTCAGAACTTAGCTTTATTATAGTTCCTGCCCCAACCTCGCCCGCAGGTATACTAGCAGTTATTGTATCTGCTTTTTCGCTAGCAAAGCCATGTACTGCAAATAAACCACTTAGTAAGGTTAATACTAAAACTATTGCTAAAAATTTCTTCATATTATAATCCCCTCTATTTTTAAAATTAAAAATAACGGATAAATCCAAGCTAAGTTTACCATATTAAAAACAATTTAACAATAAATATATCTATAAAAAGCACAGGGTTATTCCCTCTGCTTTTTAGTTTTATATAGTAAATTTCTTATGATCTTCCGCCAAGATTAATGCTAATTCCGCCATCGTTAGAAGAAGATGAACTGCTTGGCAAGTATGGTATTATGCGCTGTGCAGTATTAATAACAGGCATAGATTGTATGTAAACCTTACCGGGACCTGTAATACGAGTATTGAAAATTCCCTCACCACCAAAGAATACATTTTTAATACCTTTAACTGACTGTATATCCATTGCACAGGTCTCACTCATAGCAGCAAGATAACCCGTATCAACTATAATGCTTTCACCAACACCTAAATCGTATTCCTTGCAGTAACCGTCAATCTCAATAAAAGCAAGACCGTTACCTGTAATCTTCTGCATAATAAAGCCTTCGCCGCCAAGGAAACCGGCACCTAACTTCTTTTGAAAATAAATTGAAAGGTCTAGTCCCTTTTCCATTGCCAAAAAGCCTGATTTTTGAACTATAATTCCATTTCCCCGACTTACCTCAAAAGGCATTATAGAACCCGGGAAAGAAGATGCAAAGGCTATCATTCCACTTGAACCCTGTGGTGTGTATTCGTTCATAAAAATAGAATCACCCGAAAACAGTCTGCCTATAGCTTTTTTTATTCCGCCGCCACTGTTGGTTTCCATATTCATATTTGGGCTCATCCAACTCATTGCACCGCTCTGAGTACAAATAGTTTGACCGGCTTCTGGGTAACAAATAACTACCGGTAAATTTCCGCCTTCAATTTCATACTTAATCATAACTATTTCTCCTTTTATATTATTACACCAAATCAGGTACTAAAAATTTAAAACTCAAAATACTTAAACTCTAAACTTTCCTATTTCAGTTTATCATGTTTTTGAATATTTTTCAAGAAATATATAAAAAAGCAGAGGCTTTAAACCTCTGCTTTAAAATTTTAATTACATCTTAGCAAGATTTGCTTTAAGATTGCTGAGCTGTTCTTTAAGCTCTTCAGGAAGTCTGTCACCAAACTTCTTGTAATGCTCTTCAATTTCAGCAGCTTCCTTAGTCCAAACGTCCTTATCAACTTCAAGAATAGCCTTTAAGGTATCCATATCCATATCTAAGTCTGTAAGGTCAATATCTTCTGGCTTTGGAACATAACCGATAGCAGTCTCAGTAGCGTCTGCCTTGCCTTCGCAACGGTCAATAATCCAGTTAAGAACACGCATATTGTCGCCAAAACCTGGCCAGATGAAGTTGCCTTCATCATCAGTACGGAACCAGTTAACGTTGAAAATCTTAGGAGCCTTGTCGCCAAGCTTTTCGCCCATTTCGAGCCAATGCTTGAAGTAATCACCCATGTGGTAGCCACAGAAAGGAAGCATAGCCATAGGATCACGACGAACTACACCTACTGCACCGGCAGCAGCTGCTGTTGTTTCAGAAGCCATAGCAGAACCTACGAATACACCGTTAACCCAATCTTTTGATTGATATACAAGCGGAGCACACTTAGCACGACGGCCGCCGAATACGATAGCAGAAATCGGAACGCCTGCGCCCTTGTTAAATTCATCAGAAATGCAGGGGCAATTTTCAGCAGGAGCTGTGAAACGTGAGTTAGGATGAGCCGCATAGGTGGACTTATCAGCCTTAACAAACATTGAAGGATTCCATTCGTTACCCTTCCACTCAAGCGCGTTCTCGGGAGGATTCTTATCAAGACCTTCCCACCAAACTGTATTTGTATCAAGATTTAAAGCAACGTTTGTGAAGATAGTATTCTTCTTTGTGCTTTCAAGAGCGTTAAAGTTAGAATGCTCGTTAGTACCGGGTGCTACGCCGAA
>JAZREW010000109.1:0-9980 GCA_045661005.1 Acutalibacteraceae bacterium
AGGCCGTGCCCTACAACAAAATTTAAAATCGTGATACCTATTACGAGCAAATACGAGTAACAAGGTTCACTCAGGTGTCAAAATTTCTAATTTTGGAAACACCGTGTGGTTCTTATTATTTGTAACTCGTGGGAATTTATACTGCAATAATTTACTTTTGAAATTAAATGTGCTACAATAAAATAAAGTATCCTATTAAGGAGATTGCTTTTATGAAAATATGCTTTATGTGCGATTTGCATTTGCCGTTTGACAAAAACGCTTTACAATATGACGTTTTAAAATGGGCTATTGCTGACATTAACCTGAAAAAGCCTGACTGTATAGCCTTTTCGGGTGACGTTACCTGCGATGGAAATTTAAAAATTTACAAATGGTTTGTTGAACAAATGCAAGGCATTGGTATTCCGTTTTTATTTATTCCGGGCAATTCTGACCTGAGATGTCCTTCCTACTGCGAAGACATCAAACAGCTTTGCTCGAAATGTGAAAACGAAATTGATGGTATTAAAATTTTTGCGGTAAATGACTGTGATACTACAATATCTGAAGAACAGTTTTCTGCGCTTGAAAACGCAGACGAAAACAGTATAGTTTTTATGCATCATCCTATAAATTCGCTATCCCTGCCACACCATGAAAAAATGCAAGCCTGGCGAAAAAACCACAAAAGCACTTTTCTTTTTTACGGTCATCTGCACGAAACAAAAATCGATGAAAATAATATTAGTCTTCAAGCAATGGACCCCGACAAAGCAATTGGTGAATGCCCTTGTATAACATACTTTGATACAAAAACCAAAAAACTATGTAAATCATATTATTACTGCCCTATCCCCCACGATTTTTACGAACAAATTGGCGTTTCTTGTTATGATGCAATTAAACACATTGAATTTTGCATTAAAAATAAACTTAAAAATCTTGAGCTAAGACCTAATTGCGTTGATTGTGACCAAGAAGAACTAAAAAAATATATAACAAGATGGCGTGAATGCGGAGGCGAAAACCTTTGCATACATCTGCCCGATGCAGATTATAACAACGGCAATGTAAAAACCGTCAATATTGATTTCTATATTGCTCTCGCAAATTCTTTAAAGGCTGATAGATTAACCCAACACGTTCCCATTGTATCGGTTGAAACTGTTAAAACCGAAAACGATGCTCTTGAACATATATGCGATTATTTGACCGAAAAATTTAATCATATAGAACACAAAATAACAATAGGCGTTGAAAATATGCATATGACCGAAAAAGAATACTCCGACAATACAAGACGTTTTGGATATTTGCCCGAGGAATGCATTGAGTTTATGAAAGCGCTTCAAAAAAAATGCAACCACAAAATCGGCATAAATTTTGATATAGGCCACGCCCGAAACAATATACCTTACAGCCAGAAATATCAAATCAGCACATGGCTTTCACAAATTGGTGAATATACGGTTGGATATCATATTCATCAAGTAACACATACCGATGGTGTATTTAACAATCATATGCCTATAACCGATATTTACGGTAATCTCATTAGTTTTGCTTCATTTTTTAAATGTTGGAGCAATGGCACTATAAATAAAGCTCCCATTATTTTTGAAATGCGACCGCAAGGAGCTTACGAAACCACCCTTAAAACCTTTAACAAAACACTACCCTCTTAACTGGTGACCAGAACCTGCAATTAAACTTTTCTCAACAAATTTTACGCAATAAAAAACCCAACCTCTGAATGAGGTTGGGTGATTTATTTGTTATGTTATACAATCTCAGCAATGTCAAACAACTTCTTAGGAAGCTCTTCTTTATCAGCAGAAACTGTGAATAAGAATTCAACATCCTCAATCTTAGAAACTCTTTCTAAGAAAGCAACAAGCTCATCATAATCACGTGAGCCAATGCGTAAAGTAGCATCGCCAAAAATATGTGTTACATCGTTGTTTCCAGCTTTAATACCGCAAATCATACCAAAGTATTCGCCATAACCAGAAATACCATAATCTACAGAGTCGATCAAACGTGCTTTATGAGTAACAGAATAGGTCAAAGTGTCGCCTTGTTCAATACAAACAACATTACCAAGACTTTTAGCAGTAGCTTCGTTTACGAAATCTACCAATTTCTTACTCTTGCCTGAACCCTTCTTTCCGATAATAAGTTTAATCATTTAAACCAGCTTCTTTTATATTTTTCTGCCAACCGGCAGTTGATTCTGTATTATTTACCTAGTCTTGCCTCAAGCTCAGCCTTTTGAGCCTCGTAACCAGGTTTTCCAAGTAAAGCAAACATATTCTTTTTGTAGCTTTCTACACCGGGTTGGTCAAACGGATTAACACCCAACATATAACCCGAAATAGCACAAGCCTTTTCAAAGAAGTAAATAAGCTCGCCTAAATTTTCTTCATCCGGCTTATCTACGTTAATTACAAGGTTAGGCACACCGCCATCAGTATGAGCAAGTACAGTACCCTCAAACGCCTTTTCGTTTACGAAAGACATTGTTTTACCTGCAAGGAAGTTAAGACCGTCGCCATCGTTATCTTCTTTCTCGATTACTATATCCTTATCACTCTCAGCAAAGGTTACTACGGTTTCAAACATTAAACGGCTACCATCTTGCACGAACTGACCCATTGAATGTAAATCAGTAGAGAAAGTTACAGATGCCGGGAATAATCCCTTATTGTCCTTACCTTCACTCTCACCGAAAAGTTGTTTAAACCATTCAGCCATCATAGTAAAGCGTGGCTCGTAAGAAACAAGCAACTCTACCGATTTGCCCTTGCGATAGAATGCATTACGTAAAGCCGCATAAATGTAACAATCGTTCTTGTACATATCTGCTTCGTTGCACTTAGCTACAGCTGTAGCTGCACCCTGCATAAGCTTATCAATATCTGCACCCGCTGCAGCAATTGGTAAAAGACCAACTGCAGTAAGAACAGAAAATCTACCGCCCACATCATCAGGCACTACGAAACACTCGTAACCCTTTTCGTCTGCCAACTGTTTAAGTGTGCCACGTGCTTTATCTGTAGTACAGTAAATACGTTTTGCAGCCTCTGCCTCGCCGTAGTTATCTTCAAGATATTTACGGAATACTCTGAAAGCTACTGCAGGCTCGGTTGTAGTACCGGACTTTGAAATTATATTAACCGATACCCTCTTACCCTCGCAAAGCTTAAGCATATCAGCTAGGTAAGAACCGCTTATGCTGTTACCTGCAAAGTAAATTTCGGGTGCATTGTCACGTAAATTGTTGTAGTAAGGTCCCTTTAAAAATTCGATAGCAGCTCTTGCACCAAGGTAAGAACCACCGATACCTATAACAATTAAAACATCTGTATCGTTACGAATTTTATCTGCTGCCTTTTTAATTCTTTCAAACTCTTCTTTATCATAATCTAAAGGAAGATTAACCCAACCTAAAAAGTCGTTACCAAGACCGCTTTTATCGCTAACCATAGCATGAGCTGCGGCTACCTGAGTTTCTAATCCCTTAAGTTCATTTTCACGAATAAAATCTTTTGCGTAAGAGCTATTAATGCTAATTGACAATTCTTTTTCCTCCAAATATTATCTTTGTTATTATTTTACAATATATTTGCAATTTTTTCAAGATAAAATATTAATATTCATTAAAAGTTTTCATATTTTAAATAATCCCTTAAAAATCCAGGCGGTTGTCACCCAAAAAGTAAGCTTTTTTACATCCTCTGAAGCGGTAATTTCTAATCTGCCTATTTCTTTTTCGCCAATATATACATTAACGTAACCTAAAACATCACCCTTTTGTATCGGCGCTGTTATATTTTCATTCCATTCAACTGTTCTAGTAATCTGGTCTTTTGAAGTTTTAGGTAATAATAGGTTTACCGTATCATCAGATTTTATAGCTATTTTGTTTTTTACGCCTTTTGAAATTTCAATCTCTTTTTCTTCAAGCTCTGCCCATATTGTAGAGAAGCTATAATTAGCAAAACCATAATCCAACAACTTTTTAGCGCCATTAAATCGTTCGTTACTCGTTTCACCTGCCATAACAACCGCCACTAGTTCCATACCATTTCTTTCGGCCGTTGCTGAAAGACAATATTTTGCAATACCAGTAGTACCAGTTTTTAAACCCGTTGTACCCTCGTAAAATCGCACTAATTTGTTTGTGTTCACAAGTTCCGACTTACCATCACGCAAAGTATCCATCCAAACAGTAGAATAATTCTTTATAAGGTCATGCTTAATAAGCTCGCTGGACATTATAGCCACATCATGAGCCGAGGTCATATGACCTTCCGCATCAAGACCCGTACAATTCACAAAATTAGTGTTATTCATTCCAAGCTCTTTAGCACGCTCGTTCATCATCGCCACAAATCCCTCTTCACTACCTGCAAGCAGTTCGCCCAAAGCTACACAAGCATCATTGGCAGATGCTATAACAGTGGCTTTCAGCAGTTCATCCACCGTCATACTTTCGCCCGGTTCCAACCATATTTGCGAACCACCCATACTGCATGCATGTTCACTTGCAGTAACAACTGTTTCTAGTGAAATATCGCCTCTTTTTATAGCCTCCATAACAAGCAGTAATGGCATTATTTTTGTAATAGAGGCAGGTGCCAATTTTTCATCAGAATTATTTTCGTACAAAATTTCACCCGTATTAGGCTCCATTAAAATTACCGATTTCGCCTTGATTTCAAGCGTTTGACCTATTGCCGCATTGGTTGTAATGGCTTCTAGAGGTACATCGATATCCTCTAGTGAACACTCACTTGAAACAGTAACCGCATCGTTTGCCGCTGAAACCGAAACAGTAAAACACATACACAAAATTAAAAACATTGCTATTAATCTTTTCAAAATAAAACACCCCAAACACATTATATATACAATAATATGTTTAGAGTGATATTTTAATAACCTATTAAAGCTACATAGCTATACTATAGTGCCACCGCCCACAACAATATCGCCATTGTAAAACACTGCCGCTTGACCGGGACTTGGTGCACGTTGAGGTTCATCAAAGATGATTTTTACCTCTTTTCCACCAGCAGGCACTATTACTGCAGATTGTGCATTATGCCTGTATCTTAGCTTTGCTTCTACACGCATTTCTTCCTTTAATTCATCAAAAGGAATAAAATTAACATCAGTTACAATAACCTGCTTTTTAAATAAATGCTCTTCATCGCCCAAAACAACCTTGTTGTCCTGACAGTTTTTATCAATAACAAAAGCAGGCTTGCCCAAAGCAATCCCTAAGCCTTTACGCTGACCTATTGTGTAGTGAATTATGCCCTTGTGCTTGCCAAGAACATTTCCGCCTAAATCAACATAATCGCCCTCATTAGAAACAAAGCCTGTATTTCTTTCAATAAAAGAGGCATAATCACCGTCTGGCACAAAGCAAATGTCCTGACTATCAGGTCTATCAGCATTTATAAAATCGTTTTTCTGTGCTATTTCACGCACCTGAGCTTTTGTAAGCTCGCCCAAAGGGAATACACAATGTGACAACTGCTCTTGTGTTAACATATAAAGAACATAGGATTGGTCTTTAGAGAAATCCTTAGCACGCAAAAGCAAATATCTGCCATCTATATTTTTTGTAATTCTGGCGTAATGCCCTGTAGCTATTTTACCGTATCCATAATTTTCCGCTATTTTTATCATTTCACCAAACTTTATATTACGGTTACATTCAATACAGGGATTAGGAGTTTTACCATTAATATACTGCTTTGTAAAATCAGAAATTACAAACTCATTAAATTCTTTTTGTAGATTAAAATTAAAATGCGGTATACCTATTCTTTTACAAACTGCGGCGGCATCGTTAGAATTTTGCTCATCATTAATACCGCAAAGTGAAAGTGTTACCCCAGCTGTATCATATCCGTTTTCAATTAAAAGCTGAGCAGTTACTGAAGAATCCACTCCCCCGCTCATACCTACCATAACTTTATTATCATTCATAATGCCACCTCGTTTCATATAACATAAAAAATAGGGGATGCCAAAACGGCAACCCCCGAACTTTAAATAGAAGTTGTATTTGCAACCTCAAACATTTCAGTATCAAAAGGCTTTTTCATATTAAGAGCCTCGTAAATATCATAGTCAACTATCTGACCGTGATTCATACCTACAACACGGTTTCCAATACCCTTATGAAGTAACTGAACTGCAGCATATCCAAAACGGGTTGCATACACACGGTCTCTAACAGTAGGTCTACCACCACGCTGAACATGGCCTAGAATAGTTGCTCTTGTTTCAATTCCGGTATCTTCTTCTATCTTTTTAGAAATTTCTTCTACGCCGCCTACACCTTCGGCTACAATGATGATGAAGTGCTTTTTACCTGTCAATTGTGATTCTTTGATTTTTGCTATTACATCATTAATATCAAATTCAACCTCAGGCACTAAAATTGCTGTTGCACCTACAGCTATACCGCACTGTAAAGCTAAGAAGCCTGCTCTTCTACCCATAACCTCGACAACACTGCAACGGTCGTGTGACTGAGCTGTATCACGAAGCTTATCCACCATTTCCATAGCGGTATTCATAGCAGTATCAAAGCCTATTGTATACTCGGTTGAAGAAATATCATTATCAATTGTTCCGGGAATACCTACGCAAGGAATACCGTGTAAAGATAGATCACGGGCACCTCTGAAAGAACCGTCACCACCAATAACAACAATACCCTCTATGCCGTACTTCTTACAGTTTTCAACAGCGGCATTTACACCCTCTTCAGTTTTGAAAAGAGGACTTCTGGCTGTATAAAGAAAAGTACCGCCTCTGTGGATAATATCAGATACTGAGCGTACATCTAAATCAAAAATATCGCCATCAATCAAACCGTTATATCCACGACGTATTCCTTTTACTGTCATTCCTAAAGAAATAGCTGTTCTTACTGCAGCACGTATTGCCGCATTCATACCAGGAGCGTCTCCGCCACTTGTAAGTACACCTATAGTTTTCATATATATCATCTCCAAAACATTATCGAAAACAAGTATAACCTAAAAATACCAATTTTTCAACAAAAAATTTAATTATTTTATAAGTTTTACATTTTCTGCACCTAAAATATCCGAAATTTCTTCAACAACACTTGAATATTCGCTTATCCATAAGTCTTTAGGCGCTTCTAATTTGCGTTTAGACTCGGTGCAATATATAATAACCGGAATTTCTCCCTTGTATTTTGAAAGCACCTCTTTTACACCCGTAAACCGAGAATCTTCAATATTGCTGATTTTTATATATAGTCCCTTGCTAAAGGATTTCTGTAAAGTATTATTATTAGCCGCCGTTTGCGGAATAAGCTCTACCTTTTCTACAACAATCTCGGTATCTCTATCCTCCCGCTCGGACACTCTGCCGGTTACAATTACAGGTTGCGATTCAGAAAGAATATGCTTATATTCTGCATACGGTTTTGCAAATACAGTTAGTGTTGCAGTAGCGGTTTTATCTTCTATTAAAGCAGTAGCTAAAACGTTTCCGTTTTTAAGCTGACGCACTTTAAGCGAGCTTATAATTCCCGCAACTGACACACGCTTGCCGTCCTCATACTCACCCGAAATCACATTTATAACCGAAGCGAATTTTGCCGATTTTAAAAGTGAAGAAAACTTATCCATAGGATGTCCCGAAAGATAAAGTCCTGTAGCTTCTTTTTCTAAAGCCAGTTTTAAATCCTCATCCATTTCGGGCATTTCTTTTGGCACATATGCATTTGGGGCACCCATTTCTTCAAATAAATTAAGCTGACCTTCCGAAGAAAAACGTCTTTCATTTTCAACTGCAGAAAGTACACCATCAATATTATAAAGCATTTGGCGCCTATTATCCTCTAAACCGTCAAGCGCACCGCTTTTAATAAGTCCTTCAAGCGCTTTTCGATTAAATTCACGTGAGTAGTTTCTAAGACAAAAATCATACATAGAAATATATTTACCGTTCTGTTTTCGCTCGGTAATTAACCTTTCTATCAAACCCGCCCCAAGATTTTTAATAGCCATAAGACCAAATCTTATATCCTTACCGTGTGGAGCAAAACCCATTTCACTATAATTCACCGAAGGTGGCAACACTTTTATCCCCATTTGCTTGCATTCAGCAGTATAAAGGGATATTTTAGCAGCGCTATCCATAGTACCGCTCATTAAAGCCGCAAAATACTCTGCAGGATAATGACATTTTAAAAACGCTGTTCTATATGCCACAAAAGAATATGCCGCCGCATGCGCCTTATTAAACGCATACGAGCTAAAGCTAGACATATCATCAAATATTCTTTCGGCTACTTCCTTTTTTACTCCGTTAGCAATTGCACCCTCGCACAAAATATTTCCGTTTTCATCTTTTTCGCCATGAATGAAAAATTCACGTTCACGGTTCATTACATCGTGCTTTTTCTTTGCCATTGCTCTGCGTACAATATCCGCTCTGCCCAAAGAATAACCCGCCAGGCTTCTGAACACCTGCATTACCTGTTCTTGATAAACTATACAACCATAGGTAACATCAAGAATAGGTTTTAAAAGCTCAGTATCATAGCTTATATCCTGCGGGTTGTGTCTGTTATGAATATATTTTGGTATTGAGTCCATGGGTCCTGGTCTGTAAAGCGAAAGCACAGCGGTTAAATCTTCAATACTTGAAGCGCCCAAACGCCGCAATACATTTTTCATACCGTCCGACTCAAACTGAAACACACCGTCTGTCTGACCTTTGCCCATCATAGTATATGTGGCTTTATCGTCAAGCGGTATTTTTTCAATATCAAAATCAGGATTATTAACCCGTATAAATTTTTGTGCATCGTCTATAACGGTTAAGTTTCTTAGTCCCAAAAAGTCCATCTTAAGCAAGCCTAACTCTTCAAGACTTGTCATAGTATACTGAGTTACTACCGCATCATCATTTAATGCCAGCGGAACATATTCTGCTACAGGCTTATCAGATATTACAACACCCGCCGCATGTGTAGAGCTGTGCCTTGGCATACCCTCAAGACTTATAGCCATATCAAGCAACTCTTTCACCTGATTATCACTATCATATAATCCCTTAAGCTCAGCAGAAATTTTTAATGCATTTTCTATTGTCATTCCAATAGATTGCGGTATAAGCTTAGCCAAACGGTCGCAAGTAGCATACGGCACATCCATAACTCTGCCTACATCTCTTACAGCCGCTCGAGCTGCCATCGTACCAAAGGTTACTATCTGCGAAACACGGTCTGCACCATACTTGCCTATTACGTAATCTATCACCTTTTGCCTGTTAACATAGCAAAAATCTATATCAAAATCAGGCATAGAAACACGCTCGGGATTTAAAAACCGCTCAAAATAAAGATTATATTTTATAGGGTCTATACCTGTAATGCCTATGCAGTAAGCGGCAAGCGAAGCCGCACCAGAACCTCTACCCGGTCCTACGGGTATACCATTTGATTTTGCATATTGAACAAAATCTGCAACTATAAGGTAGTAATCAACATAACCCATGCGGTTAATTACTGAAAGCTCATAATCTAAGCGCTCTAAAACTACCTTTTCGGGATTATTCCCGTATATTCGGTGCATACCCTCTGTACACTTTTGCTTGAAATATTCGAAATGGTCTCTATCACCTATATCAAATCTGGGTAACTTAATTTTGCCAAATTCAAACTGCAAGTTACAGCGTTCTGCTATTTTTACGGTGTTTTCAATAGCACCTTCATACCTGCCAAAAAGTTCTGACATTTCTTCCGCAGTTTTTAAATAAAACTCATTAGTTTTAAACTCTAGTGAATTTTCATCACTTAATCTGCTACCCGTTTGTATACAAAGCAACACCTTGTGCATACGGTAATCAGAAGAATTAATGTAGTGAACATCATTAGTAGCAACAAGCGGTATTCCCGTTTCTTTAGAAATACGCAAAATTTCAGCGTTAAC
>JAZREW010000110.1:0-7938 GCA_045661005.1 Acutalibacteraceae bacterium
CAGAACGACATGGCTACGATCCGACTTGGGTTCCTTTTTTCTTTTAAGGGGTTTGAGGAGAGAATTCCTCTAAACAAGCAACAACTGCAAATTCAGAGAAATTATACCAAAACGAGTGCGGCTCTCTTTTCGGTACGCTTATATAATAGTACATAAATTTTTCTATTTTATTTTAATTTTATGAACTGTTTTTTAATTTTTAATTCAGAATATAAAATCAATTTTTGTTAATACTAAAACTGTGCAACAGAAAGGAATGATATTTTTGAAATATTCAGAAAGCTTTAGCAAAAGAAAAAAACATTTTGGTACAGGATTTTATACTGTAATTGCTTGTTGTTTAATTTTAATAGGTGCCGCCGCTTGGTTTGCTCTGGATAAACTTCAAGAACCAAGTAAAACAACATCTCCCGAAACCAAAAATTATAATAGTGAAAATATAGAATATAAGGACAACTCATCTTCATATATTGAAACTGTTCCCGAAAATTTTGCAACAGAATCGCCAAAAGAAGATGTTAAAAAAGAAATCACCAACGAACCATACAACACCGAAAGCTCTGTTTCAAAAAAGGAAAACAACATTGTTTTTTCAATGCCGGTTGAAGGTGAAATTATAAAAGAGCATAGCGAGAAAACACTTCAATTCTCTTCTACCTATGGCGATATGAGAATACACACTGGTATTGATATTTCTTGCAACGCCGATTCACCAATATTTGCCTGTGGCGACGGCGTAGTAAAAGGCGTTGAAAATGATACTGAATATGGAAAAATTGTAATAATACAACACAATAACTCTATAACAATTAAATACGCCGCACTTAAAGATGTAACCGTAAAGCAGGGCGACTCAGTAAAAATGGGCGATACGCTAGGATACAGCACAACTATTCCCTCTGAATGTAACGATAAAAACCATATTCACATAGAAGCCTATAAAAACGGCAAGCAAATATCCCCCTTAGAAGCATTAGGACTTAACTAAACCTGCCCTCGAAAGTTTTCGTTTAGGGGCACAAAAAGCTCCGTGTTGAAATTCTTTTTTCTCAACACGGAGTTTTTTTATTTTTTCTTTTTATGAATATTACGTATAGTCTTTTTACGCTTTTGCAAATTTTTTTTATTATCTGCTTGGCGGTCATTTGCCACTAAACAATCCTTACCCGTACCAATTAAGTCAAATCTATGAGCCTTTTTAAGCGCAGAAAGAACAAAAGCTTTATTTTCAGGCTTAAAATACTGCAAAAGCGCACGTTGTTGAGCCTTTTCTTCCGCCGTTCTCGGCACATAAACACGCTCCATAGTATACGGGTCAAGACCTGTATAAAACATGCAGGTTGAAACCGTACCCGGTGTGGGATAAAAATCCTGCACCTGCTCTGGCTTTAAGTTGTTGCGTTTTAAAAATAGAGAAAGCTCAATCGCATCATTAATTGTGCTCCCCGGATGAGAAGACATTAAATACGGCACAAGATACTGCTTTTTGCCCGCCGATTTTGTGATTTCGTAAAATCTTTTTTCGAATTTTTTATAAACCTTAAAAGAGGGCTTGCCCATATACTTTAGCACATTATCCGAACAATGCTCGGGCGCTACTTTTAGTTGACCGCTTGTATGATTAAATACAAGCTCTTTAAAAAATTCTTCATTATCGTCTGCTATTAAATAATCAAATCTAATACCCGAACGTATAAAAACCTTTTTTACCTTTGGTAAATTTCTAAGCTCACGTAAAAGCTTTAAGTAATCGCTATGCGAAACCTTTACTGCGGGGCACATTTCGGGCGCAAGACATTTTCTATCAGCGCACACTCCCCTTTTAAGCTGAGCTTCGCACGAGGGCGCTCTAAAATTAGCGGTAGGACCGCCAACATCATGAATATATCCTTTAAAATCAGACATTTCGGTGATTTTTTTAGCTTCTTCAATTACAGAAGAATGGCTACGCACCGATATAGTTCTGCCTTGATGATATGCGAGCGAGCAAAAATTACAAGCACCGTAACAACCACGGTTATGAATTATTGAAAATTTAACCTCTTCAATACCTGGAACCCCGCCAAGATTATTATATGACGGATGATAATCACGCATAAACGGCAAAGAATATACTTCATCCATCTCTTCGGTAGTCAAGGGTGGCATAGGCGGATTTTGAACAACTATAACCTTGCCATGCTTTTGAATAACCGTTTTTCCTACAACAGCGTCATGCTGTGTTTGCTGAATTTTACAAGAAATAGCATACTGGCGTTTACCCTGCTCATCAGGTGCTTTCACAAGCTCGTAAGACGGACATTCAGCCACATTCTTAATCGGTACATAATCCTCTGCTGAAACTTTATAACAAGTACCCTTAATATCGGTTAATTCGTTCAATTTTTCACCGTTTTTAAGGCGGTTTGCTATTTCTACAATATGCTTTTCGCCCATACCGTACATAAGCAAATCTGCCGAAGAATCAACAAGAATTGATGGGCGCACAGCATCATCCCAATAATCGTAGTGAGCAAATCTGCGTAAAGATGCCTCAACACCGCCAATTGCAATAGGAACATCGCCAAAAAGTCTGCGTATATTTTTACAGTAATGAATTACTGCCCTATCAGGTCTGGCACCTGCTTTTCCGCCCGGTGTATACGCATCATCACTACGTCGCTTTTTAGCGGCAGTATAATGCGCTACCATAGAATCAATATTTCCACTATTCACTAAAAATGCAAAACGAGGTTTTCCAAAGCGTGTATAGTCACTTTCCTTTTGTGGTTGAGGAATTATACACACCGTAAAACCTGCATTTTCAAGCACACGTGAAATTATGGCAGTACCAAAGCTCGGGTGGTCAACATAAGCATCACCCGATACTATTATAAAATCGGCATTATCCCAGCCGTATTCTGTCATTTCTTTTACTGTAATAGGTAAAAAAGGCATATTCTACTCCAAAAAATAATAAAATAAATTGAATATAAATATTTTAACATATATAGCTTAATACTGCAAGGAGATTACATAATGAGCGATAACAAACACAAAAGTTTTTTTACAGAAATTTTTATAACCCAAAGCATTTGCATAGTTTTAATAATTATAATAATTTTTGTTACAAAATTCTTTTATAAAGCCGAATTTAAAAAGCTTGAAAAATTTTATAAAGATGAAATTTGTTCTACAACAACTGTAGAAGAGGTATTATCTTCAGAAAAAGCAAAAAATTCAAATTTAAGGTGAACATATGAAATTTAAAATACTAGGCACAAATGTATATATTTCTTTTTTGTTTACTGCAGTAATTACAGTAATGCTTGCAACCGACCGCACAGGAATGATACTGCCTACCCTATTTGCGGTAATGATACACGAGCTTGGTCATTTATTGGCAATGTGGGCGCTTGATTGTGCGCCAAAGCAGGTAAAACTAATACCTGCATCAATACAAATAACCAGCGAATTTTCGAAGCGCTACCGCAACGATATTATAATAGCACTTTGCGGACCGCTAGTGAATTTGGTAATATTTTTAGCTTTATATACAAACCATTTAGTTTTCAAAAATGAAATCACATTATGTTATGCGCTATTAAATCTAATAGTATTCTGCTTTAATATTTTGCCAGTTTCAGGATTAGATGGCGGAACAATTTTATTTTCAACACTTGCAAAAAAAGGTGATTATAATAAAGCTAAAATAGCGGTTAATATAATAACTTTGTCAGTTGCCGTCGCCGGCTTAATACTTGCCGTAACATTAACCATACGTGGCAAAATCAATATTTCGCTTTACATAATAGTGATTTATTTAATTATTACTGTATTTATGAAACGTTAAATCAAATCCATTGTCATCTGTTTTGAAAAACAGTTATTTTCGTCTTCGTTAAGATTAATTATCTTTCTGCCTATTTTATTGGCGTAATCAAGCGTGTTTTTGGTGCCGCCTGCCTTACCGTCAAACCAGGTTAACACACAATCAGAATGTTCTACCATATATTTATTTCTTTTTTGGTAGCAACCCTTATAATATTCTTGGTTTGTAACAATTATCTCATCACAATTATCAATAATAAAATCGTATTTTTCTTTCCATCCGCCATAAAAAGTGTCCTTTTGATTTTTAAAAGGTAAAACACAAATAAGTTTAATTGGTAGCTTAGTTTGCTTTTTTAATAAAAGAACAGTTTCAGCAGCAATAATATCAAAACCCATTGCCATTCCACTATAAAAAGCACTACAGCCGTTATTAATTAAAAGCATTACTTTTTCTATTAATGAATTTTCAAATTTTATGTATTCTTTATCCTTGTTACCGATGTCAAAAGGCAATTTAGATGGACGGTAACCGGTAAAACAACATGTTTCTAAAGACTTCAAGTAGTATTACCCACCTTTAATATTTAAATAATTATAGCGAAAACTTTCAAGTTTTCGCTATAATTTTGTTTATTTAATTAACGCAGACATAAGCTTTTTGTTTTTTGCAAAAATAGGTTGTAATCCTTCAAAAGAAGATAAAAAGTGCTTATCATCTGCTAACATAGTACGAATATTTTCTGCTACTGTATCATCCTTATAAGCAGCGGCGCAAAGAACAACAACTACAACGTTAACGGTTTCTTTATCGCCCTTTACATAAGCGTCCTCAAGAACATCAAAAAGCTTTTTCATTTGTTTTTTGTTGCCCTCGCCCAAAAGATTTTTAACACAAGGAACTAAATGCTCACCAAAAAAGTTTAAATATAAAAAGTTGCCGTATTTTGCAATATGATTTTTATATTCATCCTTTAGCGGAGGAAAAACATCAAGCATTTTTTTAGCAAAACCATTTATATTCATGGTGCCTGATTTATTAGCAGTAGGCAATTCGATTTCATTACCTCTAACTTCTCGCTTTATTTTAACTCCCAATTCTTTACGCAAAGAATTAACAAAGTCAATACCAACAGAGGCAGCATCCTTAGCGTTTTGAGAATCGTCAAACAACCATGAATTAAGCTCACGGTACTCGCCCAAAGCGCCATCCTCTGAAACGTCAGCCACAGAAAGAATATACATTTGACGGTTTTCATCATAAACTACTGTAAAAGCTTTATTCTTGTTAGAGTAAACTTCCCCCTCTAAAACGGTAAAACCGTGTTCTTCAATAAAGGGTTGCATTTCTGTAATTACGTTTTGATAATATCTGTTATCCAATTAAATTCACATCCAAAAATTTATTCCTATATATATTAACACACTTTTTCAAATTTGTCATCTAAAATTTTGTTGCAGGATATATTTTTTTATTGTATAATTAATAAAAATCGTTTTCAGGTGGTAAATATGAAGCTTTCTGACATTAATACAATAGAATCCCTGCTTAAAAAAGCCGGATTTTCTTTCAAAAAAAGTTTAGGTCAAAACTTTCTTATAGATGATAGTGTTTGTCCCGCAATGGCGGCGGCAGCCTGTGATAAAAATACAGGCGTGCTTGAAATTGGTCCCGGAATTGGCGTACTTACCGCAGAGCTTGCCAAATGTGCAAAAAAGGTGGTAGCTATTGAATTGGATGAACGCTTAAAAAAGATACTTCCCATAACCTTGGCCGAATTTGAAAACATAGAAGTGATTTTCGGCGATGCCATGAAATTAGACCTTAGAAAAATAATAGACGAACATTTCGCTGATTGTGAAAAGGTTTGTGTGTGCGCTAATCTTCCCTATTACATTACATCACCAATAGTTATGATGTTGTTAGAAAGCCGCCTACCTATTGATAATATTACGGTAATGGTTCAGCTAGAGGCCGCAGAACGTCTTTGTGCCGAGGTAGGAACTCGAGAAGCCGGTGCAGTAACCGCCGCAGTTAGTTACTATGCCGAAAAAGAAATATTGTTTGAGGTTGGCAGAAAAAGCTTTTTACCCCCACCAAATGTTGATTCCGCCGTTATTCAGCTTAAAATTCTTAAAGAACCGCCCATTAAGGTAAAGGATGAGAAAAAATTCTTTTCACTTGTTAAAGCGGCTTTTGCACAACGCAGAAAAACATTTGTTAATACGGTATCTAACACTTTAGGTGTAAGCAAAGACTCCCTTAGAACTGCTTTAACTGAGCTTGATATTAGCGAAACTGTTCGTGGCGAACAGCTCACAATGGAACAGTTAGCACTTATTTCAGAGAAAATATAACAACAATAAAAACCACTCGTCAAATGATGAGTGGTTTTTATTTATAATTAAAATTATTCTAATTCTATGGCGGTTTCTAAAGCAAGCTTTATCATATCATTAAACGAAGTTGCACGCTCACTAGCAGGCAAAGATTCACCCGTTACTAATGAATCAGAAATAGTGCAAATTGCTAATGCCCGTTTTCCACTTCTGGCGGCATTAATATATAGTGCCGCAGCCTCCATTTCTACAGCCAAAACGCCCATTTCGCCCCATTTTTCATAAACTTTTTCATGGTTTGGGTTATTTTCAACATCCGAATAAAATACATCAGTTGAAAACAGATTGCCAACATGAAAATTTATGCCTGCTTTTCTTGCATTGTTAACACAATGCTCTAATAAAGAATAATCAGCAATTGGCGAAAAACTACCCTGCAAGCAAAACTGATTAATATACGAAGAATCTGTACTGGCACCTTGAGCTATTACTATATCTCTAAGCTTAACCTTTTCTGAATAAGCCCCTGCAGAGCCAACACGAATAATATTTTCTACATGGAAAAAGTTAAATAGCTCATAAGAATAAATACCGATTGACGGCATACCCATACCGCTAGCCATTACGCTAACTCTTTTTCCTTTATAAGTACCCGTATACCCTTGCACGCCACGCACATCGTTCACAAGTACCGCATCATCTAAAAAGGATTCAGCAATATACTTTGATCTATGTGGGTCACCCGGCATAAGAACTGTTTTTGCAAAATCTTCAGGCTCGGCATTTATATGCGGTGTATAATGCTTGTTATTCATGTTACAATCACCTTTTTGAAAAAAATTTATATTATATAATATACCAACATTTATAAATTTTACAAACCTTAGAGTTCTACAACAAAATATTAAGGAGCTTTATTTATGGATTACAATTTACCCAAAACTATAAACAACGAATCTGATTTAGATAAATATGAATGCTATATCAATAACTGCAGTCTCAACAAAAAATCATACTCGCTACAAAACTACAAAATAGAAGATTCAACCCCAAAAACTTATACAAACAATGCTCAAATAATGCAAAACGGTTATAATCAATTTTTTGCGGTATATTTAAAAAATCATATAGGAAAGCTTGTAAAGGTTGATTCACTTTTAGGCAATCACTTTGAAAGCCGAACCGGAACTTTGCTGGATGTTGGCATAGATTATATAGTTATAAAGCTTAATATGAGCTGTTGTAGCACGGTTATACCAACTTCTACTGTGAAATATATAACCATTGCACACGACAACGATATAAGAAAGCTAAAACCCGTAAGATGATACTATTTAATTTTTCTGCCTTCTAAATAAAAGCGCTTATCGTCGGCACAACCCATAGAAAAAGTTTTTCTTGGTAAAGAACCATCCGCACTAACTGCCACAAACAATTCATCTTTTTCCATACCGCTGAATATAAAGCCTAAGGTATTTTCTTTTTTGCAAAGCTCGCAAACAGAGTTAATACCGTGAATATAGTCAATCTTAACACCATTGTGCTCTTTTAAATATTTATCAAGATAAGTCTGCAAAGTAGCTACGCAAAGCTTGCCTGTAGGCTTAACAGAAATATTTCTTTCGCATCCGTTAAATACGCAGGTAAAAGTTTGAGCATCAGCGCCTGTGTATTCACCACCTAAAGCTGAAACAAAATCATTAATCATATTTTCGGGCTCTACACCAAAAACAACACGGTAAATCGGTTCAAATTCAAGTGAAGCATCATGAATATTAACAACCTCTA
>JAZREW010000111.1:0-13482 GCA_045661005.1 Acutalibacteraceae bacterium
TACAGAAATCACTCTGCTTCAGCAAAAGTCTCTTCTACTGTTTCAAAGTTTTCTACAACTTCTTCTACAGTTTCTTCGTCTTCAATATAGCTGATTTCGGCCGATTTCATACCTGTACCTGCAGGAACAAGCTTACCGATAATAACATTTTCTTTAAGACCGAATAGAGGATCCACCTTACCCTTAATAGCAGCTTCGGTAAGAACACGAGTTGTTTCTTGGAATGATGCAGCAGAAAGGAATGATTCTGTAGCCAAAGAAGCCTTTGTAATACCAAGCAAGGTTGCCTGATATGTGGCTTTGGTCAAATTCTCTTCGCCGGCATCAATACGAGCCTGAACAACATCATTTGCATCAGAAATTTCCTTGTATTCATAGCTTACATTCTGTAACAAGGTTGTGTTACCCGGCTCAGTAATGCGAAGCTTTCTCATCATCTGACGAACGATAACCTCAATGTGCTTATCATTGATATCAACACCTTGGGTACGATATGCATTCTGAATTTCAGCAATAATATACTGCTGAACAGCCTCAGGACCTTGAGCCTCGAGTATATCTTGAGGATACTTAGCACCGGGTATAAGCATATCGCCAGCTTTTACATAGTCGCCATCCTTAACAAGACAACGTATACCGTAAGGAATAGTAACCTTTTCCTCTGTCTTAAGTTCATCGTTAGTGATAATAACTACATTGCTCTTCTTTTCTTCGGTTATACGAACCTGACCGTCAATCTTAGCGATAAGACCGCAACGCTTAGGACGTCTAGCCTCGAAGAGCTCTTCAACACGGGGAAGACCCTGTGTAATATCTTCGGTAGATGCGATACCACCGGTATGGAAGGTACGCATTGTAAGCTGTGTACCAGGCTCACCGATAGACTGAGCTGCAACTATACCAACAGCTTCACCTGTAGTAACAGGCTTGCTTGTAGCAAGGTTACGACCGTAACACTTTTTACATACACCGTGATGGCTGTGACAGGTAAGCACAGAACGAATTTCTATTCGCTCAATACCTGAATCAACAATCATCTGAGCAGCATCAGCCGTTACCATATCATCCTTAGACCAGATAACCTCGCCTGTTTCAGGATGAACAGCATCGTGAAGTAGATATCTACCTTCAAGACGCTCAACCAATGGTTCGAGAACGTGGTTACCGTCTTTGATGTCAAATACGGTAAGACCTTCTTCGGTGCCGCAATCGTCCTCACGAACGATTACGTCCTGAGCAACGTCAACAAGACGACGGGTAAGGTAACGCGAGTCAGCAGTAGGAAGCGCAGTATCAGCAAGACCTTTACGAGCACCACGTGAAGAAATAAAGTATTCAAGTACGTTAAGACCTTCACGGTAGTTAGCACGAATCGGTACTTCAATAACCTTACCTGCGGTATTTGCAATAAGTCCACGCATACCTGCAAGCTGTCTAATCTGAGCCATAGAACCACGGGCACCAGAGTCAGCCATCATAAAGATTGGGTTAAACTCATCAAGGTTGCCCTTAAGTGCATCAGCAACATCTTCAGTAGCCTTATTCCAAACCTCAATGATGTGACGGCTACGCTCTTCATCATTAATAAGACCTCTACGATAGTCTCTGGTTACTAAGTCAATTTGCTTTTCAGCATCGGCTAAAATTTCTTTCTTTTCAGGCGGAATAACAGCATCAATAACCGCAACTGTAATAGCACCCTTTGTAGAATACTTAAAGCCTGTAGACTTAACGTTATCAAGCACGATAGCAGATTCGCTTGTGCCGTGTGTTGTTATACACTTATCAATAATCTTACCAAGCTGTTTCTTGCCAACCTTGTTTTGAATAATGTCATCATTACTCTCAACTATGTTCTTGGTAGGATCTTTAAGCTTAAAGCACCATTCAAGATCAAGTGCAGTGTCAGGATTGCTTCTATCAACAAAGCCTAAATCCTGAGGAATAGATTCATTGAATATAATGAAACCAACGGTACACCAAACAAGCTTAGAAACACCATTCTCACCTGTCATACGAACACGGATAGGAGCGTGAAGACCTACAACACCGTCGTTATAAGCCATAATAGCTTCATTCTTGTCTCTAAATACTTTATTTGTTCCCTGCTCTTCACTCTTAACAAGTGTAAGATAGTAAGAACCAAGTACCATGTCCTGTGTAGGAACAGTAACAGGCTTACCGTCAGAAGGCTTAAGCAAGTTGTTAGCAGCAAGCATAAGGAATCTTGCCTCTGCCTGAGCTTCTGCAGAAAGCGGTACGTGAACAGCCATCTGGTCGCCGTCAAAGTCGGGATTGTAAGCAGTACATACAAGCGGATGAAGCTTTAATGCTTTACCTTCAACAAGAACAGGCTCGAACGCCTGAATACCCAAACGGTGAAGTGTAGGAGCACGGTTAAGAAGAACAGGATGTTCTTTAATAACTATTTCAAGTGCATCCCAAATTTCTGTAGAAGCACGCTCTACCATCTTTCTGGCTGTCTTTATATTTACAACCTTTTTGGTTTCAACCAAACGTTTCATTACGAAAGGCTTAAAGAGTTCAAGCGCCATCTCTTTAGGAAGACCGCACTGATACATCTTAAGCTCAGGACCTACAACGATAACTGAACGACCTGAATAGTCAACACGCTTACCGAGCAAGTTCTGACGGAAACGTCCCTGCTTACCCTTAAGCATATCAGAAAGTGACTTGAGCGCTCTGTTGTTAGGACCTGTTACCGGCTTACCACGTCTGCCGTTATCAATAAGAGCGTCAACCGCTTCTTGAAGCATACGCTTTTCGTTACGTACAATTATATCAGGAGCACGTAATTCAAGAAGTCTCTTCAAACGGTTGTTACGGTTGATAACACGTCTGTAAAGATCATTAAGGTCAGATGTAGCAAAACGACCACCGTCAAGCTGTACCATAGGACGTAAATCGGGTGGGATTACCGGAATAACATCAAGAATCATCCATTCAGGTCTGTTGCCAGACTGTCTGAATGCTTCTAAAACCTCTAAACGCTTTAAAATGCGTATACGCTTCTGGCCTGAAGAATTATCTAACTCTTCACGAAGCTCGTTACATGTAACTTCAAGGTCAATTTCGCAAAGAAGCTTCTTAATAGCCTCTGCGCCCATACCTGCCTCAAAGTCATCCTCGTATTTCTCACGCATATCACGATACTGCTTTTCATTAAGAAGCTGTTTCTTCTCAAGCGGAGTAGTACCGGGATCTGTTACGATATACTGTGAAAAATAAAGTACCTGTTCAAGTGCTTTAGGTGTAATGTCAAGCACAAGACCCATTCTTGAAGGAATGGTTTTAAAATACCATATGTGTGATACGGGAGCTGCGAGCTCAATAGAGCCCATACGCTCACGACGAACCTTTGCACGTGTAACTTCAACACCACAACGTTCGCACACCTTGCCCTTATAGCGAATTCTCTTATACTTACCACAATGGCATTCCCAGTCCTTTTGAGGTCCAAAAATACGCTCGCAGAAAAGACCGCCCTGTTCAGGCTTTAGTGTTCTGTAGTTAATTGTTTCCGGCTTTGTTACTTCGCCGTGAGACCAGCTTCTTATCTGTTCGGGAGACGCAAGCCCAATTTTTATAGATTCAAATTCAATCTCTGCCATAATTGCCCTCCGTTAGATATCTTCATTGAGCTCATCAGAAAGCTCATCTTCGTTTTCGTAAGCGATTGCTTCACCGTTTTCGTCTTCAAGACCAAAGCCATCAAGACCATCTATAACAGTTTCGCTTTCAAAGTCAACACCATCGTCAAAATTCTCGTTTTCAGGAATAGACGGCATACCAATACCCAAATCGTCATCATCATCGAAAGACTGCTTAAGATCTATTTCTTCGCCTATTTCGTCAAGCACCTTAACATCAAGTCCAAGAGACTGAAGTTCTTTAATAAGAACCTTGAATGACTCAGGCACACCCGGTTTCGGAATATTCTGACCCTTAACGATAGACTCGTAAGTCTTAACACGACCTACAACATCGTCCGACTTAACAGTAAGAATTTCTTGCAATGTATAAGCCGCACCGTAAGCCTCAAGTGCCCAAACTTCCATCTCACCGAAACGCTGACCACCAAATTGAGCTTTACCGCCCAATGGCTGCTGAGTAACAAGTGAGTAAGGACCGGTTGAACGTGCGTGAATCTTATCATCAACCAAGTGATGCAACTTAAGATAGTACATATAACCTACGGTTACAGGATTATCGAAAGGCTCACCTGTTCTACCGTCAAACAACTGAGTTTTTGCGTTTGCACTAAGCGGAATCTTAGAGAAGTCAAGCTTAGCGGTATCCTTAAACTTATAATCGTCTGCTTTAGTGCTTTCTTGAGCCATCTCAAAGCACTTTCTTATATCTTCTTCGTGCGCACCGTCAAATACAGGTGTACAGATGTTCCAGCCAAGTGCTCTTGCGGCATAACCTAAGTGAACCTCAAGTACCTGACCGATATTCATACGTGAAGGTACGCCCAATGGGTTAAGAACTATATCAAGCGGTGTACCATCCGGTAAGAATGGCATATCTTCGCTAGGTAATATACGTGATACAACACCCTTATTACCGTGACGACCAGCCATCTTATCACCAACAGAAATCTTACGTTTCTGAGCGATATAGCAACGTACAACAACATTAACACCAGGAGAAAGCTCAGAAGAATTTTGTCTTGTAAATACCTTAACATCAACTATAGTACCATATTCGCCGTGAGGAACACGTAAAGAAGTATCTCTAACCTCACGTGCCTTTTCGCCGAATATTGCACGAAGCAATCTTTCTTCAGCAGTAAGCTCGGTTTCGCCCTTAGGTGTAACCTTACCAACAAGTATATCACCTGCGGTAACCTCAGCACCTATTCTAATAATACCACGCTCGTCCAAATCCTTAAGAGCATCGTCACCAACATTTGGAATATCTCTTGTGATTTCTTCGGGTCCAAGCTTAGTATCACGGCACTCAAGCTCGTATTCTTCTATATGAATAGATGTATAAATATCTTCTCTTACAAGACGCTCATTAATAAGAACAGCGTCCTCATAGTTATAACCTTCCCAGGTCATAAAGCCTATAAGTGCGTTTCTACCAAGTGAAATTTCACCATTGCTTGTTGCAGGACCGTCAGCAATAACCTCGCCCTCAACAATCTGCTGGCCAACTTCTACTACAGGTCTCTGATTAATACAGGTACCATGGTTAGAACGTAAGAACTTAATAAGCTCGTATTCATCAATTTCGCCATTGTTTGCACGTACTCTTATGCTATCAGCGCAAACAAATGTAACCTCACCTGCACGGCGTGCAAGCACTACAACACCCGAGTCAACAGCTGCTTTGTATTCCATACCGGTAGCAACTATCGGATTTTCAGGCTTAAGTAGCGGAACTGCCTGCTTCTGCATGTTTGAACCCATGAGCGCACGGTTGGTATCATCATTCTCAAGGAATGGTATCATAGCTGTGGCAACAGATACCACCATCTTAGGAGAAACGTCCATAAACTCTGCACGCTTAGACTCTACCTCTTGGAAGCCTTCACGATAACGTGTGTTAACCTTTTTGTTAATAAAGCATCCGTTTTCGTCTAACGGCTCGTTTGCCTGTGCTACAACATAATCGTCTTCTTCGTCAGCAGTCATATAAACCACTTCGTCAAGCACCTTGCCATCAACAACCTTGCGGAAAGGTGTTTCAATAAAGCCGTATTTATTAATTCTTGCAAAAGTAGCAAGGTAGGAAATAAGACCGATGTTAGGACCTTCAGGTGTCTCGATAGGACACATACGACCGTAGTGTGTATAGTGAACGTCACGAACCTCGAAAGATGCACGGTCACGAGACAAACCGCCAGGACCAAGAGCTGACAAACGACGCTTATGTGTAAGCTCAGAAAGTGGGTTAGTCTGATCCATAAACTGTGAAAGCGGTGAAGAACCAAAGAATTCTTTAATAGCCGCTACAACAGGACGTATATTAATAAGTGATTGTGGTGTAATGCTTGCAGGATCTTGAGACTGCAATGTCATTTTCTCACGAACAACTCTCTCCATTCTAGAGATACCAATGCGGAACTGATTCTGCAAAAGCTCACCTACAGAACGGATACGACGGTTGCCTAAGTGGTCAATATCATCAACACAACCAACATTGTGTGGAAGACCTAAGAAGTAGCTTACAGAAGCGAAAATATCATCAACTGTAATGTGTTTAGGAATAAGATCATCAGCACGCTCAATAAGTGCGTTGCGAATATCCTCTTTATTGTCATTGCTTTCAATAATTTCTTTTAAAACTTCAAAAGAAACCATTTCGTTAATTCCAAGCTCATCAAGCTCTGCTAATTCTTCAGCAGTAAAGTCAACAAAGTCAGCAAGCTCAACCATTCCGTTGGAAATAACCTTAACTTCAGATACATTACCCTCGTAATCGGTGGTATTAATGTATACAGCGTTTACACCCTTCTTCTCAATTTCAAGGGCTAACTCTTTAGAAATAGAAGTATCAGCATCTGCCAAAATCTCGCCAGTCATAGGATCGATAACAGGGCGTGACAAAACAGCGCCCTTAATGCGAGCACCTATGCTTAACTTCTTATTGTATTTATAACGACCTACACGAGAAATATCATAACGGTGAGCATCAAAGAAGAGTTGCTCTAAATAGCTCTTTGCACCCTCAATTGTTACAGGCTCACTTGGACGGAGCTTTTTGTAAACTTCTACCAAAGCCTCTTCTACAGACTTGGTATCGTCTATATCCAAGGTAGCAGCTAAACGCTCGTCCTCACCGAAAATATCTCTAATCATATCATTTGTGCCAAGACCTAAAGCTCTTACAAATGTAGTGATAGGTAGTTTGCGGTTCTTATCAATTCTTACATAAAGAACATCAGAAACAGATGTTTCATATTCAAGCCAAGCTCCGCGATTAGGAATTATAGTGGAGGAAAATAGCTTTTTACCTGTTTTCTCATCTGTTTTTACGGCGTAATAAGCACCGGGTGAACGCACAAGCTGAGAAACTATAGCACGCTCTGCACCGTTAATAACAAAGGTTCCGGATTCAGTCATCAACGGGAAGTCGCCCATTGAAACCTCACTTTCCTTTATTTCACCGGTATCATTGCTAATAAGACGTGCCGTTACTCTAAGCGGTGCGGCATATGTCGTATCTCTTGCCTTACATTCAGAAACATCGTATTTTGGAGTTTCATCTAAGCGATAGTCTACAAAGCTAAGTTGCAAGTTACCGCTATAATCGGTTATTGCAGACATATCTCTGAAAACTTCCTTAAGGCCCTCCTCAACAAACCACTTGTATGAGTCCTTCTGAATTTCGATAAGGTTCGGCATATCTATGACCTCTTTGATTTTAGAAAAGGTCATTCGTTCATTGTTACCCAACCTAACAGGCTTTACCATTGAAGTTGACTCCATAGGTTTACAATCACTCCTCCACAAAAATTAGGCATATTTAGTGCCTTTTGAAAGGCTAAGACAACAGATATTGTGCATATAACCAAAATACTGTAAAAAGTAATAAATTACAATAGGCGCACAATACCCCATCATCATCAGTAATACGTTATTATATACTAAAAAAATCCAATAGTCAAGCATAATTTTAAAAAAATTTTTAAGTATTTTTTGAATTTCCGTTTTTTTCGCTTCTTTACACCCTATAAAAACAAAAATCATACGGGTTTGAATTTTCTCAAACCAATATGATTTTATAATTTTTTTACTTTAAATCTTTTTTACACTAACCTCGCCCGAAGAAATGAACTCTTTGGTATTATCTTCATATTCAACAAGTAGTCTACAATTGTTATCAATGTCCAAAGCAGTAGCCTCTCTCGTATTTTCACCTTTAATCACGGTTACGGCTTTACCCAAAGTATCACATCTTTCACGGTAGCCTTGCAAAAACGATTTGCTTTCAAGCTCGTTATAGTATTTCATAAAACGGTTTATTATCTCAGCCGCCAAGCGTGAACTCAAATCCTTTTCTTCTTTTTCAAAAACGCAACCCGCTATATCCTTAATGTCTTCACAAAAACCGCCAGCAGGCTCATACACATTAACGCCTATGCCCAATATGGCATATTTCAGCTTTAAGCTTTCAGCATTAATAGCTCCCTCGGTTAATATTCCGCATATCTTTTTAGAATTAATAAGCACATCATTAACCCATTTTATTTTGCAAGTATTGCCGCTTAAAGCCTCGCACGCCTCACTTACAGCAACCGCCGCCGCTGTAGTTATAAGAACGGAACTTTCAGCCGCTAAATCAGGTTGCAAAAAGATACTCATATATATACCGCTGTTTTTGGGGGAATGAAATTTGCGAACAAACCTGCCCCTGCCCGCAGTTTGACTTTTAGCAATAACAACCGTACCGTGCGTCGTAATATCGGCTCTTTCTTTCAAATACATATTTGTAGAATTTACGGTTTCTAAAAGCACAATCGGAGTTTGCTTGTTTTCAAGAAAACGCAATATTCCATTTTCTGTTAAACAATCATTTGTTTTCATTTTTTCATTATCACCACACTAAACAAATGTTAATAATATGTCAAATTATAGCTTTTTAATATAAAAGTATTATAAAAATTTTAACACATACACCTTTTTATTTCAAGAGTTTTGAAATTCTACACACATAAGATATAATTTTTCTAAAAAATATTGACTTTTGGCTTTTAAATATATATAATAAGTAAGCTGTCTGTATGTTTTATAAAAACTTAATATCGAGATGTGGCTTGTGTTTGGTAGCTTTGAGCTTGACTGCCGTCTGTGACGGATTAAAGGAAAGCGAAAAGGCGTAGCGGTCGAAATATTTCGGCGCTCCAAGCCGCAAAAACATTTCGGGCACCGCAAGAGTAAGCTGCGTAGCAGCGCGTGCAAACAGATTAATCTATTTTAAATTTCAAAAAAACTTAATATCGAGATGTGGCTTGTGTTTGGTAGCTTTGAGCTTGACTGCCGCCTGCGGCGGATTAAAGGAAAGCGAAAAGGCGTAGCGGTCGAAATATTTCGGCGCTCCAAGCCGTAAAATATTTCGGGCACCGCAAGAGTAAGCTGCGTTCGGGATACCATACCGAATGGTTAGAGTAAAATCTGCCGAACTGCTGAAACCCTTTAAAAACAGCCACTTTATCGGTGGCACAGTATTTAAGAATTAGCGGAAAATACCGCTACGACCACATAAAATCCCACAGATACGAAATTAACCGTAATTTTGTGGTGAAAATTTAATAGAGATCGAGGCGTGGCTCAGTTTGGTAGAGCGCTGCGTTCGGGACGCAGAGGCCGCAGGTTCAAATCCTGTCGCCTCGACCAAAAATCCGTGTCTCCCATAAGGGAAACACGGATTTTTAATGCCTTATTCTTTGGTTAATGCGTAGTAATTTTTACACCACCTTGTTAAATTTCATATCGTGTGATATAATTATAAAAAAATGATTTTATGGTGAAATTATGAGAAAAAAGATTTATGGAATAATAGAGCCATCTGGAGATGGCAAAAAGTTAAGTGGCGTTTACGATTTTATAATGATGGCTACTATAATCATAAGTATCATACCTCTTGCCTTCAAAACTAATAATTTGTTGTTCCAATGGATTGACTACATAACAGTTACAATTTTTATTTTGGATTACATTTTAAGATTGATAACTGCCGACATTAAACTTAATAAATCTGCCGCATCATTTTTCTTATACCCAATTACACCAATGGCGATAATAGACTTGATTTCAATATTGCCTTCGGTAACTGTTTTGAACAGCGGCTTCAGACTCCTGAAATTATTTCGTCTGTTAAGAACATTGAAGGTGCTTCGTGCATTTAAATTCTTAAGATATTCCAAGAGTTTTGAGATCATATCAAATGTATTTAAAAAACAAAAGAAGGTTTTGGCTGCCGTAGCAACTATGGCTGTTGCTTATGTCCTTGTTTCAGCATTGGTAATATATAATGTTGAACCCGAATCCTTTAATACATTCTTTGATGCAGTATATTGGGCTACCATTTCATTAACAACGGTAGGATATGGTGATTTATATCCCGTTACAACTATTGGAAGAATTGTTACTATGATTTCTTCGGTGTTTGGTATCGCAATTATAGCTTTGCCTTCCGGTGTTATCACTGCAGGTTATCTTTCAGAAATCAATAATGATGAAGAATAAACTATCACCGCCACGGATTATTTTCCGTGGCGGTGTGTTCGTTTATGCCGACTGTGTTGCTTTCAGCTTTGCCTTGGCTTCTTGAATCTCGGCTTTGACCTTGGGGATCATCTCTGCGAGGAGCATTTCACATTCCTCTCTCGTTTTGGCATAGATGTTGAATTTCTTTCGTTTGCCATCGGGGAGTCTTGGGAAGTAACTGCCTTCCCATAGGTTTTCACTGATCTGATACAAGCATCCGGTGCCGGGCTTTCGTATTTTGCCTTGTACGGCTTCAAATTTCTGTCTACACGGCTCGTTTGTGTCTTGGTCGGGTGTTTGCTTGTCCTCGGTGCTAACGCCGTCATTCTTGGCAATACCGCTGTCAATTTTTCTTGCCGCCTGTCTTTGCATTTCGAGAGTACTGTGCAGGTATATATCAAGGGTGGTTTGGGACGATACATGGCCTATGATCGAGGACAAGGTTTTTACATCCATTCCGTTTGCAAGTGCCGTTGTAGCGAAAGTATGTCTCAGGTCGTGAAATCGGATATTCTTACAATCTGCTTTTTTAAGTATTTCTTTAACCTTTTTAAATACTGACTGTGGATTTCTTGGCATATCCTCTATCTTCGGTGATGGGAACAGCTATCTTGAATTCACAGTCTTTTTGTATTCTGCTAATACATTTAATACCGCTTTTGAAAGTATTATAGTCCGTATTGAGCCTTTTGTTTTTGGCTCTGTTATTTGCAGACTTCCTTTCACATGATACGCTTGCCTGCAGATATGTAGTTCACCTGTTTGGTAGTTGAGGTCTTTCCATTGTAAACCTAAGAGTTCGCCTCGGCGCATCCCTGTTGTCAGTTCAAGCAACAACATTTCGAAGTATCCTTCGTATTTAGCCTGTATTAGAAATCTTTGCATTTCTTCGGGAGTGAGTACCTGCATCTCAGCGGATTTTTTAGGTGGCAGTTTGCACCCGATTGCGGGATTTATTGTTATAAGATTTTCGCTTACTGCTTTTTCAAGAGACATTCTGCATAGTGCATGTATGCCACGTATCATTCGGTCAGATAAACCGTCTCCATAAAATTCTTTATATTGCAACCGCCCGCCTTTCTTGACTCTTGAATAAAACTGTTGCAAGCCATTTTGCGTGAGCTTATTTAATTTTATACTGCCTATCTCAGGGATGATGTGATTGTAGATGCGGTTTTCATAGCCAGCTTGTGTTGACGGTCGGATAGTCATCTTACAATAATGTCTGTACCAGAAATCAATCCATTCGCCGAACGGCATATCCGCTTTTGTGGTATCTCGCTGAATAAAATTTATTTCCTCTTTAAGCTTTTCTAACTTTTCAAGGCATTTAGACTTTTCATTCGCAGTTACATTTTTAGTTATAGGTTTTCCGTTTTCATCATAGCCAGTAACTACTCTCGCTTCCCACCGACCGTCTGTTCGTTTACGAAGTGTTCCCGAACCAGATTTCCTTTTCTTATGCAATTATTGCTCACCTCCCATCTGTCCCTCTTGCGGTTCCCGACGACTCGGCGACTGCCGTGCCTCACTTGTCGACCGCTGCGCCATTGATTGTTCGCCGTATCCGCCACCGGCGGCGCCCACAATCAATGCCCCGAATATATTCTCAACAAAATCGTCCACAATTTCCGATGCTCTTTTTTGCATATCTGTTGTCACATGCGTATATGTATCTAGCGTGAAGCTTGCGTTTGTATGACCGAGGATCCCCGAGAGTGTTTTGGCATCAACTCCGCTTGTAAGAGCGTGGGTTGCGAAGGTATGTCGCAGGTCATGAAATCGAATACTTGGTAGTCCTGCATCTTTGAGAATTACTTTCATTCTGTTATAAGCGGAATTGGGAGATACAGGTCTTTCGGGCTTTAGAGGATTTTCAAATATCCATTCGCTATGACTTTTCTGTTTTCGTTCTTTTAATAAGTCAAATGTACTTTGGGGTAAGATTATTACACGCTTACCCTGACCTGTTTTTGTTTCTCCCTCAATTATACCGCCTTTCTTATCGTGGGACACACTGCGGTTGATTTTAAGTATACCTTCCTTTTCATCAAAGTCCGTCCACTTAAGTCCGCACAACTCACCTCTGCGAAGTCCGGTTGTAAGCTCGGTGTAGAATAAATCATGCCACATAATATCATCTTTTATAGCATCCATAAATCTTTCAAGCTGTTCTTCATTTAATATCTGAAGCTCGGGCTTAGGTTTCTTTGGTGGTTTAGCACCTGACGTCGGATTCTTAGGAATTAGATGTTCCTTTACTGCATCATCTAATGCTTTGTGCAGCATATTATGCAGTCGGACTATTGTTGAATCCGAAAGGCTTTTGCCTAATTTCGGGTGGTAATTAATTCGACCGTCTTTCTTTACTTTCACATACATTTTTTGTATATCATTTGAGTTTACAAAGGCAATTGTTTTATCTCCAAGGTTGGGTTTTACATAACTCTCTATCATATGTTTGTAGCTATCAAATGTACTCGGTCTGATAGTGTTTCTCATATATTTTTCGAGCCATATATCCAGCCAACATCCGAGTGTCATTTTGCTGTCTTCAGTAAGTTCCACACCTTGATACTCATTTAATTTACGGTGCATCTTTTCGGTTAATTCTTTTTGAGTTTTAGCGTAGACATATCTGAATATTGAATCACCATTTTCTTTATGACCTACAACTATTCTGCCTTCCCACCGACCTTTAGATTTTCTAACCATACCGTCACCGTTTGGTCTGCGTTTTGCCATTTAAAAACCTCCTTTCGTTAGCACAACACAATATCACATAAGCTTTCAAATATCAAGATATTTTTCGTATTGGATATAAAATTTTTATTGATTATTATTTTGCGGTCTGCATTTCTTTTACCTGTTGTTATAATAACCTTTTAGAATTTCATCGAGATGAACTTTACCCCTTGTTCTGCGGACATTTTTAATTGCTTCCGTTCGCATTTCATCAAGTTCTCTATCGCTAATATCCGTAATCTGTGCAATGATTCGTGTTATCATTTCAAGCTCTACTGCATATCTGAACAAACCTTTTGAAATTGCTTTGGCATTATCTTCAGATAAATCTGCAACTGCTTTTGAAAGTTTCTCGGATAAAATCGGGCTATTATCTTTTAGCATTTCATCTGCAATGAAGTTTTCTATCATCGCAGTAAAGAATTCATTTCTTGAAGAATATCCTAATTTGTCCTTTGCTGCATCTGCTTTTTTGATAAGTTTTTTATCTAAATAA
>JAZREW010000112.1:0-5914 GCA_045661005.1 Acutalibacteraceae bacterium
TTTGGTGATTTTAAACATATATTTACAGGTGTAAATATGGTTGATTTTTATCGAGATGTTTGTAAAGAAGAAAACTGTGAAGTTAAATTTGTTTTTGCTAATGCACCATTAATAAAAAAAGCATGGACAATAGTATTAGCACTGCTTGTGAGCGGTTTAGTGTTTACAATGTGTATATGTAATAGGATTTACCCTTATGCACGGGATTTTTTTGTGGTTATAATGATCGTTGTAATAACCCTATTAATACTAGTGTTGCTTTATTTTGCAGTTATATTGCAAAGAATAAAGCTTGGCGGAGAACGCATAGCAAAGGGTGATTTGCAACATGAAATTGATACTAAATATATGTTTGGCGATTTTAAAGCATTTGCAGAAAATCTTAATAATATTAATGAGGGATTACAGGTTGCAGTTAATGAAAAAATGAGGAGCGAGCGGTTTAAAACCGAGCTTATAACAAATGTTTCGCACGATATTAAAACCCCTCTTACATCAATAATTAATTATGTTGATTTAATAAAAAAAGAAAACCCTGAAAACGAAAAAGTGAAACAGTATATTGATGTGTTGGATAGACATTCGAACAGACTTAAAAAGCTGGTAGAAGATTTAGTAGAGGCTTCAAAGGCGTCTACCGGCAGTCTTTCGGTAAACCTTGAAAGCTGTGATATTGGTGTATTGCTTTCGCAAACTCTGGGTGAGTTTGAAGAAAGGCTTGAAAAGGTCAATATACAGCCTGTGCTTAATATGCAAAACTCTAAAATACAGGTTTTGGCAGATGGTAGACATCTTTGGCGTATTTTTGAAAATTTGATGAGCAATATATGTAAATATTCTCTAGAGGGTACTAGGGCGTACATAGATGTTACAACCAAGGACGAAAAAGCGGTTATAATCTTTCGCAACATTTCAAAATATCAGCTTAATATTTCGAGTGATGAGCTAATAGAGCGGTTTGTGCGTGGAGACAGCTCACGTAATACCGAGGGGAGCGGTTTGGGTCTTTCAATCGCTAAAAGTTTAGCTGAGCTTCAAAATGGCGAAATGCAGCTTTCGGTTGACGGAGACCTTTTCAAGGTTGAACTTAAATTCGATTTAATGTAGAACACAGAAAACAAAGGGGTGAATTGCTATTAATAATTACGATTCGAGGGCGGTTTTTAATGCCAGGCGCAGAAAAAGAAGACGTCGAATAATAGCACGAAGAATTTTATTGCTTGCAGTAACGGCTATATCTGCGGTCTGCCTTGTTACCGTAACAACTACCGTTTTTCATCTTTTTACCGAAAAGGATTACGATAACGGGTTTATACCTACGGTTTTTGGAAGAAATGTTTCTAAAAAGGTTTTAAAGGCTGAAGAATTGCAAATACCTGATTGGGTAGATGAACAGATAATACATAAGCATACAACCGCAAGAACGGGTTTTAAGCTTAACGATATTAAGGATATAGTGGTTCACTATGTGGGCAATCCGAACACTTCAGCACAAAGTAATCGTGATTATTTTGATAATCAAACCACTAAAGTAAGCTCGCATTTTATAGTAGGACTTGACGGTGAGATAATACAGTGTGTGCCGATTTTCGAAAGGTCTGCTGCGAGTAATGATCGCAATAAGGATACTATTTCAATAGAGGTGTGTCACCCTGATGAAACGGGTGAATTTAATCCTCAAACCTATGAGTCTTTAATTAAGCTTATTTCTTGGCTGTGCAATGAATTTTCACTTGACGAAAATGAAGTTATAAGGCATTATGATATTACAGGTAAGATTTGTCCTAAATTTTATGTAGAAAACGAAGACGAATGGGAAAACCTTAAAAATGATGTAAAATACAGTTTAGAAGATTATAAATAAATGTTGGGGTGAATTTTATGTTACAAACTAAAGATTTGGTTAAAATTTACAAGCCTAAAAAAGGTGTGCCTGTAACGGCTCTTAACAAAGTAAGTCTTAAGTTTCCCGAAAAGGGAATGGTGTTTTTACTGGGAAAATCGGGTAGCGGTAAATCTACCTTGCTAAATGTTTTGGGCGGTCTTGATAAATACAACGGCGGTGAAATTATAATAAAGGGTGTATCTTCAAAGTCTTTTAAACAAAAGCATTTTGATTCTTACCGTAACACTTATGTTGGATTTATTTTTCAGGAATATAACATTCTTGATGATTTTACGGTGGGTGCAAATATAGCACTTGCCATAGAACTGCAAAATCGCAAAGCTACAGACGCACAAATAAACGATATTTTAAATCAAGTAGACTTGGCAGGATTTGGCAGTCGTAGACCAAACGAGCTTTCGGGCGGTCAAAAGCAAAGGGTTGCTATAGCCAGAGCTTTGGTTAAAAATCCGCAAATTATTATGGCAGATGAGCCTACAGGTGCGCTCGATTCAGCTACAGGCAAGCAGGTACTTGAAACCTTGAAAAAGCTTTCAAGAGATAAGCTTGTTATAGTTGTTTCGCACGACCGTGAATTTGCTGAAACTTATGCTGACCGTATTATAGAGCTTGCCGACGGTGAGGTTATAAGTGACGTTGAATTTATAAATACAGAAGCAGAAACCGCTATAACAGAAAACGGTATTAGCTTTAATGATGATGTTGTTGAAATTGCCGGCGGTTATCATCTTACTGAAGAAGACCGTATAGCTATTAATGAATACATTGATAAATTGAATAACGGTAATTTGAAAATTGCTATTTCTACAAATTCATCTGGTGTTAAAAAATTTGTAAAAACTGATGAATCTAAAATAGCTTTACAAGATAGCTCGAACTTTAAGCTTATAAAATCAAAGCTACCGTTAAGGAATGCTTTTAAAATGGGTGCTAGTGGCCTAAAGCATAAAAAATTCCGTCTTTGCGTAACAATTTTGCTTTCTTGTATAGCGTTCGGTTTGTTTGGCCTTTCAGACACTTTTGGTGCGTATAATCATATACAAACCTGCACTAATTCGCTTGTTGACAGTAGTATAAAGTATGTAGCAACTGCAAAATCTAAAAAAATTGGTGAAGGCAATCAATTTTATTGGCGAAATTACGGGTATTTGCTCTCTAAAGAAGATTTAAAACAGATTGAGCAAAACACCGGTGTTTCAATGCAGGGTGTATATGTTCCTTTAAATGAAGATTTAAGCTTTAGCCGATATATTGACGGTAATGTAAAGCTTAGCGAAAGCGAATTTGAAATTTACAACACTTATTTTTCGGGATTTGTAGAGATTAACGAAAATGTGATGGCAAAAACAGAACCCAAACTGCTTGCAGGTAATTTGCCAAACGGCAGTAAAAATGAAATTGCCATAAGCGAGTATTTGTTTGAGGTTTTTAAAAAGGCAAAATATACCGATGCTTCTGTGCAATTGAAAGAAAATGAAAAACCAAAATACGAAACAATTACAAGCTATGCAGATATTATAGGTAAAAATATTGAAATTGGCGATGTTAATTATTCTATAACTGCGGTAGTGGATACAGGGTTCGATATAGAAAGATATATTTCGCTTACAGAGAAAAAAGACCATAAAAGTGAAGCGGAAGAGCTTATTGACTACGTGTTGTTTTCAGAGTTTAATTCGGCGCTTGAGTATTCATACGCAAGCCTTATTATGACGGGTGAAGGTTTCATTGATAATATGATTTTAAACGCACCCAAGGTTAGTGATATTACCGAAGGGTATGTAAACTTTAATAATGATAATTATTCAATCGATATGAATTATATGGCAAAGCTTGAAGATATACCAAAGGATAAAATAATTTGGGTAGACGGCGAAAAAACACAGCTTGCCGAAAATGAAATTATAATAACAAGCGATGCACTTTACTATATGGGCAGTAAAGAAGATATAAGTTTTCTTGAAGACGGAAGCGAAGATTTAGCATACAAGGCAAAAAATATAGGCACACTTTCTTCTTGGGAGCATTTGTTTGTAAAAGATGACCCTGTTCGAAATGAAGATTACAGGGTAGTAGGAATTATTGATACACAGAAAGAAAATTCTGATTATATTTCAACCTTGGTTTGTGCTGAAAGTTTATACAATAAGTTTACCGATGGTCCTGATAATCATTATAGCTTTAGCGTGGGTGCTATGCCAACAGAAAAAAGCGAGGTTAAAAATCTTGTAAGCTATTGCTACCGTGAAGACGGTGAAGTAAGATACCAAATACAGAATTCGGTTACTTTTGAGTTAGATACCGTAAATGAGGTTTTGCAAGAACTATCTAAAGTGTTTTTGTATATAGGTTTAGGCTTTGCTATCTTTGCGGCGCTTATGCTTTCTAATTTTATAGCTATAAGCATTTCTTACAAAAAGCAGGAAATAGGTATTTTAAGGGCTATCGGCTCACGCAGTAGCGATGTGTTTAAAATTTTCTTTGCTGAAAGCTTTATTATAGCTGTGATAAACTTTGTGCTGTCAGTGATTGGTGTGTTTGCGGCTACATTTACAATTAATTATGTATTACGCCACCAAGCACATATTCTTGTAACGGTGTTGCATTTTGGTGTGCGCCAAATAGTGCTTTTGCTTTTGGCAAGTATAGCTGTTGCATTTATATCAAGCTTTATACCAGTAAAACGTATAGCATCTAAGTTGCCAATAGATGCAATTCATAATAAATAAACCATAAAAATTAAGACTTCTGTTAACACGTTTTAGCAGAAGTCTTACTGTGTAAAAAATAATTAATATTTTTCTTGACAATTTGCACTTTTGGTGATAAAATGTTTAAGCCGCATATTGTGGGCTTTTTTAAGTTGTGCAAAAAATGTACACGCCTATCTGTAGCGAGACTGTAAATAATGGCAGGTGTAAAAAAATGTACGCAATTATCGAAACAGGCGGAAAGCAGTACCGTGTTCAGAACGGTGACGTTATCTACGTAGAAAAGCTTGACGCTCAGATTGACGAAGAGGTTACTTTCGACAAGGTTGTTGCTGTAAGTAACAGAACTTTAAAGGTTGGTAAGCCTTACGTTAAGGACGCTTTCGTAAAAGGCACCGTTTTAAAGAACGGTAAGGGTAAGAAGATTACTGTCTTCACCTACAAGCCTAAGAAGGGCAGTGCTCGTAAAATGGGCCACAGACAACCTTACACAAAAGTACAGATTAACGAAATCGGTTAATTAGTATGACTAGTGTGAAGTTTTTAGCTGATGAAAAATGCATTTACGGTTTTGAAATCAGCGGTCATTCTTCTGTTGATGAGAATGACGAAGTCGGAAAAATTGTTTGTGCGGCAGTATCTTCTGCTGCGTATTTAACAGCAAATACCATAACCGAAATAATTGGCGATAAAGCGGATATTTATGAAGACGATGCTAAAATGCGTGTTAGTGTAAATAATCCATCGTGTGATACGGTTAAGGTGCTCAAAGGTTTAAGATTACATCTTACAGAGCTTTCCGAACAATACAGTAATAACATCAAAATTTTCGGAGGTGCAAAAAAGTGTTAAAGATTAACATTCAGTTATTCGCCCATAAAAAGGGTGTGGGTTCTACTAAGAACGGTCGTGACAGTGAGTCTAAACGTCTTGGCGTTAAGCGTGCTGACGGTCAGTTTGTTTTGGCTGGTAACATTATAGTTCGCCAAAGAGGAACACATATTCACGCAGGCAACAATGTAGGCCGTGGTTCTGACGATACTCTCTTTGCTCTTATCGACGGTAAGGTTAAGTTCGAGCGTTTAGGCAGAGATCGTAAGCAGGTAAGCATTTACGCTGCTGAATAAGCTGTTGAGCAAGTAATTAAGTCCGGGTGCGAACAGCTCCCGGATTTATTTTTGTATAACGAAAACCGCACGCTAAGCGTGTGGTTCCAAAGAGGCTTTTGCCGGTGAGCAATCCCGCCGCAGTGGTCGGCTCCACTTGTCAGGGGAGCTGTCAACGAAGTTGACTGAGG
>JAZREW010000113.1:0-3081 GCA_045661005.1 Acutalibacteraceae bacterium
TATCGCCTATTTTCCAATTTGACTTTTCCTTTGCACCATCTGCTATTTCAACAATAGTTCCTGCAATTTCGAGTCCCATCCACTCAGGACAGCCTGCAGGTGGCGGATAATCTCCCTCCCTTTGCATAAGGTCTGCTCGATTTAGTGCTGCTGCCTCAATTTTAACAAGACAATCATCATTGCTTAAAACAGGGTTTGGTACGTCATCCCAACGAAGACTTCTATCATCATTTACTAGTATTGCTTTCATTTTATATTATCCTTTCTGTTTTTAAACTACAATCGTGGCAGGTGTACACTTTGTATTTTTTATCACTATACTTTTCAACAAAAGCCATAGATTTATCTTTGTTACAATATACCCCCGTGCAGATTTTGTTTTCAATATTTGTGTTGGTATAGCATTCATCACCGGCGAGTATATAAATTTCATCGTCGGTTCTAATTTCAACTATTGAAGAACATTTTGAATGTCCGCCATATTCTATAATTTTAACTTGAGACGCTATATCATACTCATTTTCAAAAGCGTTTACCTTCATATCTTCGCCTATATACTGATTTGCGTTTTCGTATTCTGCTTTTGAAATATGAATAAGCGCATTTTTAAAATGTTTTACCGCTTCGATATGGTCGTGGTGGGCATGGGTTATTATAACATCGGTTATTTCTTCCGCCACAAGATCAATAGTTCTTAAAGCAAAAGCCGGCGAATAATACTTTTTCATGCAAAATCCCGGCATATAGTCACAACCCGCATCTACAAGGATTTTTTTATTTTCTGTTTCTATTAAAAACACCACAAACGTAATCGGCAATTTTTTCTCTTTACTACCGCCGTCAAAAACCATACTTTCAGGCAGTACAGATTCTGCATATTTAAGACAATAAATTTGCAATTCTTTTTCTGTCATAAGCCTTGTTTTACACCCTACTTTTTAAATTAATCTGCAAGAATATTTTCACGCTCAAATTTCAGCCCATCATAAAGTGGCATCATTTCGCTCTGCTTCATACCTACAGTATTAAGTATCTTTGTATTATCCATTATGCGAGTGAACAATCGGTCTAACTCAAGCTGCCAGGTAGCCGCCTGACGCCATCCCTCGTCAAACTTACTGATATATTCTTCTTGCGAAACCCATTCGCACTTAAGACCGAATAAATCCTTGTAATAATCTGCTATTTCGCCCCATTTATGATGTTCTGAGGTGGTTAAGTTGAAATCTTCGCAAAGCGCAGAATTTTTAAACAATAAACGCACTATCATTTCTGCCACATCGCCTGCCCAGCTCATAGTACCCTCAATATTTTTTGCATTTTCGGGTAATAAAACAGGTCTGTTTTCACGCAAAGCCGGAAGCCAGTTTTTTCTTTCAAGCGTTACAAGCTGACTTCGTTTTTTCGAGTAGGTTATTGCAGGGCGAAGAATTGTATAATTTTTATAACCGCTTTCTCTCAGCGCATTTTCTCCCTTTGCCTTGTAAAGAGAATAATCGTCAGACGCCAAAAACTCGGGGTCTTTTGCTACATCAAGCAAACGAGGTGAGCGTTCGGTAACCGGAATCTCTTCATTTGCAAATACACGGTAGCTTGAAAAATACATATAATGGTCTGTATTTTCAAGTAACAAAGGCATTCTTTTTATAAAAGGTATATTACCGTTGTTATATATCATAAAATCTACAATTGCATCATAACCGTTTTTAAGTCTTTGGGTTATCACCGTTTCATCAATTGCATCTTCTTTAAAATACTGCAACATACAGTTGTTAGATACAGCCTCATCCATAGAAACCGCATCAACCTCGTATCCACGTTCAATAAGCTTTGGCACCAGATATGTTCCCATAGCACCTGTAGCGCCTAATACTAAAACCTTTTTCATTTTACATTTACTCCACAGCATTTAAGAATATTTTTATATAAATTCAATTCATAATCAAGTGTATACGGATTTTCTTTTTCGCCTCTTACATATCGGGCAAAAGATAGCATCATATCATCATAGCGGTCAAACGGGTTACAGATTTCTATATTACCCTTGTGGTGCCAATCTGCCGAAGTTCTGGTGATTTTGCGTGTTTGCTGACCGCTGAAATCGGGCAAGTACCACTCAAGCGGATTAAGCTCAACAGTAGCTTTGCTACCGTTTACTACAAGCTGACGTCTTTCAAATCCGCCCAATTCAACAGCGGTAGTTTTAGCAAAAGAAATACCGTTTTCATATTCAAAAACCGCCATACCGAAATCCTCTGCCGTAACGTCATCTAACCCTGCGGATTTATTAAGGGGAATTATTTTTTCGGGTTCACCTTTAATCTGTAAAATCAAATCTACCAAATGACAGCCTAAATAAAACATCATTCCACCGGGAAAGCTTTCAAGCCACTGCCTTGTTTCTTTTGAATGAATACAGTTCATCTGCGCTTCTACGCTTATAATCTTGCCAAGCGCACCTTCTTTAATTTGTTGAATAAGCTCTATAATGTACGGATTATATCTGTACATATATCCCGTATGAAAAACCTTGCCTGTTTTTTTCATAATTCTTATAAGCTCTTCAAAGTCAGCAAGACTTAGTCCGCCCGGTTTTTCCATATGCATATGCTTTCCTGCTTTGGCGGCAAGTAATGCGTATTTTGTAAGAAATACTTCGTCGGTTTCTATTGTTACCGCTTCAATTTCGGGATTATTTAAAACCTCATCTAAAGAAAGCTCGGTAAAACCATCAAAAACGTTCATCTTTTCAGGCATTCTTTTCCGCTCATTTTCGGGCAGTACATAGCCTACAATATCAAAAATATCATTTTGCTTTTTTAAGCTTTCAAATATCATATTTGAATGGCTGTTAAGGTTAGTTCCTATTTGTGCAATCTTTAATTTACGCATTATAATCACTCCAATCAAACTGAACTATAGGAAAAGTTTTTTCTTCGCAAAGCCTTGTATATACTTCGGTTGCTAAATTGGGTGAATGCACCTCTTCAACCAAACTTGAAAGGCTTAATCTGCCAAGCTTTGTCAACTTTAAAATCGCCTCAAAATCCTCTGTTTCAGTCCAAAGTCGGATCGTAGCCA
>JAZREW010000114.1:0-10647 GCA_045661005.1 Acutalibacteraceae bacterium
AGAAAATACGTGAAAAGCAAAAGGTTGTTAGTATTTCTTATAAAGCGCAAGACGTAATTGCAACTGCGCTCATAGGCGAAACGGCGTGTGTTACGGTGCTGTGCTTTAGAAATTACAGACTTTGTGACAAATTACATTTTATTGTAGACGGTTTTTCTGATAAAGAGGCGGTATATAATGAGTTTCTGCAACAGTTTTATTCTGAGAGGGTGGATATTCCGCCAAGGATTATTATAGATACCGAAAACTTTGATTTTACTGTTACAGAAAAATGGTTATCTGAAAAATCGGGACATAAGGTAAGCTTTATTAATCCTAAACAGGGCGAGCAATTAAAAATGCTTGATATGTGCCTTAATAATGCTGCTGAAAGTCTTGCAGAGCGTACTGAAAGAACAGGCAGAGAAATGTCTGCTTTAAATGAGCTTGCAAATCTTTTAGGGTTACAAACTACACCAAGATATATAGAGGCTTACGATATTTCAAACACCGCTGGTAGTGAAAACGTTGCGGGTATGATTGTGTTTAAGGATGGCAGACCGTATAAAAATGCATACAAGCGTTTTAAAATAAAAGGCTTTGCTGGTCAGGATGACTATCGCTCCATGGCTGAGGTGCTGGACCGTCGCTTTGGCGAGTATGAAAAAGGAGAGGACGAGGGCTTTTCGACCTTACCGGATTTAATTTTGCTAGACGGTGCAAAGGGGCAAATTTCTTCTGTTTTGCCCGTTCTACAAAGGTATAATATCGATGTTCCGATTTTTGGTATGGTTAAGGATTCAAAGCATCGAACCCGTGCAGTAGCTACTATGGGCGGCGATATAGCGATAAAATCTAATCGCCGTGCATTTACTCTTGTTACAAATATTCAGGACGAAGTGCATAGATTTGCAATAAGCTACCATAAAAGTTTACACTCTAAAAATGCGTTAAAATCTGAGCTTTTAGAAATTGAAGGCATAGGCAAAGCAAAAGCCGATGCTTTGATTAAGCATTTTGGAAGTATTAAAAAAATCAAAGAGGCACAAATAGAAGATTTGTGCAAGGTTAAGGGTATAAGTAACGTAAATGCAAATGCAATTTATGAGTATTATAAAGGAGATAGAATATAAATGAAAATAGCGATTAATTTATTTATTACTATACTTTTAATATTCTGTTGTTTGTTTTCATTTCCTGTATACGCTTCTTTTGCTGAAGGCTCGATAAATACTAGTAAAAACTATGTTGCTGTTGGCGAAACCTTTAATGTTATGTTTAATTTAAAAACAGATACTGCAGTGTATGCATTACAGTGCAGAATTAATTATGACAACACAAAAATAAAATATGTAAGCGGTGTTGCTGTTGGTGGCGCAGGTTCATTAGTTATGGTTGAAGCTCCGTATGGCCAAACGGAAGTGTCTTATGTGTTGACATTCAAGGCAATATCTAGCGGTGAAAGTAATATTTCGATGGTCGAGGGAAGTTATGCTGTTCTGGGGAATAATGGAGCAGAAGAAAGAAAATTTAATACTGATAATGTTGTAGTTAATATTTATAACGTTTCTGAACCGGCAGCACCCACAATAGCTTTTATTGATAGTGATACAGTAGAACTTGAATATTCAGATAATTTTGAATATAGTATTGACGGTATAAGTTGGCAACGTTCAAATATTTTCAGTAATTTAAAACGAGATACCACTATTAGTTTTTATCAAAGGGAAATTTCAAGCGAAAATGGTGCTGTTTCACCAAAAAGTGCGGCTACAAAAGCAATTATTGTTTCGCCGCCTAAGGTTTTGGTTGGTGAACATACGTTGAAATTCTTACATATTGATGGCTATCAATACAGTATTAACGGTATTAAATTTCAACAAAACAATTTTTTTGAAAATTTGATTCCAAATTGGAATTATACAGTATATCAGGAGCCAATCAATAAGGATGATTTAACGGTATATTATACTGAACATTCAATTGAAGTTTGCACAAATGGCTTTGACGAAGTAAAATCGCCGAATGCTACTCATTTAACGATGCTAAAAAAATTACTGTTTGATTCAGTAGACAGTAATATACTCGGTGCGGATTTCAATTTAGATAATAGTGTAAATATTTTAGATTACGTCTATTTGAAAAAATATTTATTAAATTAATAGAAAAGTGTTTTAATTATAAACAAATTGTTAACTTTATATTGACTTTGTTTTTAGATTATGATAATATTACACTATCGATAGAGGTGCGGTTGAGATTAGTACCACATAATATAGATGAACAGGTCTTTGTGTGAAAGGGGATACCGCCGAAATAAAAGCTTTGCTGTTCTGGGGGCTTTTATTGGTTTGTTGCAGAATATGCTACAAATTGTCACTGTTGTGGAGCGCTATCTGTTAAGTCTTATTGGGTTTACGGTAACGCTGTATTTACGGTGTTACCGTTTTATTTTTTAAATTTGCGGAGTTTTCCGCTAAAATAATGGAGGTTTTAAAATGCAGGCTAAAAAATTTATTCCTAAAATTTTGATTTTAGCGTTCGTTGTTGGCTTTGGTGTGCTTTGTGCTTTTTCAGGCTCTATCACAAGCCCTGTAGGAACTCTATGGTCATTATTCCCACCGGTAGTTGCCATTGGTTTGGCACTTATCACCAAAGAGGTTTATTCCTCACTTTTTGTAGGTGTTTTAATGGGTGGCTTACTTGCTAACGGCTTTAGTCCCCTTAAAACAGTAGACAGTATTACTAATGACGGTCTTATCGCTTCTGTTTCAGGCACAGCAGGTATATTCGTATTCCTTGTTGTACTTGGTGTAATTGTTGCTTTACTTAACAATGCTGGCGGTTCACAGGCTTTTGGCAACTGGGCTGCAAAGCATGTAAAAACTAAGGTTGGCGCTGCTCTTGCTACTTTTGCTTTTGGTGTACTTATCTTTATTGATGACTATTTCAACTGTTTAACTGTTGGTGCTGTTATGCGCCCTGTAACTGATGAAGCTAAGATTTCACGTGCAAAGTTAGCTTATCTTATAGATGCTACTGCTGCTCCTATTTGTATGATAGCTCCTATCTCTTCTTGGGCAGCTGCTGTTTCTGAATATGTACCTGAGGGACAAGATGGTCTTTCTCTCTTTATTCAGGCTATTCCTTTCAACTTCTACTCACTTTTAACATTTGTATTCATTATTGCTCTTACCTTAATGAAGTTCGATTACGGTCCTATGCGTTTGCATGAATTAAACGCTATGAAGGGCGATTTATTCACCGTTGGCGGCGAAGTTAAGGATGAAGACGAAGTTGAGTATGATGAAGAAGAAATTCTTGATAAGAAAAATGCTAGAGTAATCGATCTTATTCTTCCTATAATTGTTCTTATTGGTGTTTGTGTATATGCACTTTACTACATTGGACAGTCTGGCGGACTTGGATTTGCAGATGCTTTCGGTAACACAGATGCTACAGTAGGTCTACCTTGGGGCGGTCTTATTGCAATGGTATTCGTTATGATTTACTTCATTGCAAGAAAGCTCGTTACATTTAAGCAGGCTATGGCTTGTATTCCTAAGGGCTTTAAGGCAATGGTACCTGCAATTCTTATTTTAACACTTGCTACTTCACTTAAGAATATGACAGGTTTACTTGAGTCTGATACCTTTGTAAACGAAGCATTGGCTAATGCACAGGGTCTTAACAATTTCTTGCCCGCTATCATATTCCTTGTAGCATGTGGTATTTCATTTGCAACCGGTACTTCTTGGGGTACTTTTGGTATTCTTATTCCTATTGTTCTTGCAATTTTCCCTGTTGGCAGTACACTTGGTATTATTTGTATGTCAGCTTGTCTTGCAGGTTCTGTTTGCGGCGACCATTGCTCACCAATTTCAGATACAACAATTATGTCATCTGCAGGTGCACAGTGTGACCACATTAACCACGTTTCAACACAGTTGCCTTACTCATTAACAGTTGCAGGCATTTCGTTTGTATGCTATATAATTTCCGGTTTTGTTCCAAACTGGTATGTAATGTTGCCTATAGGCGCAGTTATTACAGTAGCTACATTATTTGTTATTAAAATGGCTACTTCTAAAAAGACAGCTTAATTAAAAATTATAACCTCTGCAGATTTTTTGTCCGCAGAGGTTTTTCTTTTAGTGTGTTTATTCTGAAATAGCGCCTCTGTCTCTGAACAAAAGCGAAACACACCAAATACCTGCAAGTGCAATAACTGTGTAAATAATTCTGCTTATAATTGCAGTAGAACCGCCGAATGCCCAAGCAACAAGGTCAAATTCGAATAGTCCTACGAGCCCCCAGTTAAGTGCGCCTATGATTACTAAAATTAAACATATTTTATCAAACATAATTTCAACTCCTTTGTTGTTAATATGTTTATCATTTTTTTATTTTTTATACATTTATTAAAAAAATATTGAAAAATTCTAAAATCAGATGTATATTAATCATAGAGTTTTGCGCTTTAAAACTTCGAAAATCTATGTTGAATATCTTTTATGCATAGGTTTACATTATAATTTATTTATTTTATAATAAGATTAATAAATTAAGCTTTGAGGTGATTTTGTGGATGCTAAGACTATTGGCGAATCTATAGCCATTCTTCGCAAAAAGTGTGGGCTTACACAGTCTGAACTTGCAAAAAAACTTAATATTAGTGATAAAACTGTTAGCCGATGGGAAAACGGATTGGGATTTCCTGAGGTTACGCAGTTTCCGGCCTTGGCAAAAATTTTTGATGTTACGGTGGATTATCTTATGACGGGAGAAAGAAAGGGCATTATAATTGCCGGCAATATTTTAACAGATATTGTAAAAAATGTTGACTGTTACCCTGAAGTGGGGATGTTGGCTAATATTACCGATATACGTCGTGGTGTTGGCGGATGTGCAACAAATACTGCCATTGATATGGCTAAAATTGACCGCAATTTAAAGCTTTCGGTAATTGGTAAAATCGGTGACGATGAATATGGTAGATATGTTATTTCAGAGCTTAATAAATATGGCATAAATTGCGAAAAAATTTCTGTTTCGGCAGAAAAGCCTACAAGCTTTAGCGATGTTATGAGTATGCCGTCAGGTGAGCGTACTTTTTTCCATGCAAGAGGTGCTAATGCAGAGTTTTCGCCAAAGGATATAGATATAGCATCACTCAACTGCGTTATTTTGCATATTGGCTATATTTTATTGCTTGATTCGTTTGACAAGTATGACGAAGAGTATGGTACGGTAATGGCTCGTTTTTTACATGATGTTCAGGAAAGAGGTATTAAGACCTCTGTGGATGTTGTAAGCGACAGTACAGCTGATTATAAAGCAAAAATACTTCCGGCTTTAAAATATTGCGATTACATTATTTTAAACGAAGTTGAAAGCAGTATGCTTTTTGACCTGCCGCCTTATAAAGAAAACGGCGAGCTTGATATTGAAAACATTCGCAAAACCATGGAATGCATGGCAAAGGCGGGTGTAAAAGAAAAAATAGTTGTTCATTGCAAACAAGCAGGATTTTGCTATGATGTACCTACAGGCGCATTTACTGTGGTTCCTTCACTTAAAATACCCGCTGCTGAAATTAAGGGTAGCGTTGGTGCAGGCGATGCTTTCTGTGCAGGTAGCTTGTACGCAATTTATAATAATTATACCGATGAACATATGTTAAAGTTTGCATCTTCTGCGGCGGCAAGTAATTTATTTGCTGAAAACTCTACAGATGGAATGCTTACTAAAAACGAAATTGAAAAATTAGAAAATAAGTATGGGAGATTAAGTATATGACTAGAAAAGAATATGATTTACAAGTAGAAAAAGCACTTGAATATTATGAAAAAGCAAATATTGTTTTAACCGATTCTGAAAAGGAAAATGTTGAGGTTGCTGATTTCGGTAAGGGCGACGTTAATTCGGTAGGTTTGCAATTAGTTGTTTATATTAATACTGACAGAGTTTGCGCTAAAGAAATGGTTTTATTGCCTGCACAGACCTGTCCTGAACACAGACATGTTGATACAAACGGTCAGCCTGGTAAGGAAGAAACTTTCCGTTGCAGATACGGTGAGGTTTATCTTTACGTTGAGGGAGAGGGCGATGCTTCTTCTATAAAAGCTACATTGCCCAAGAGTGATTTTACAGTATTCAAAGAGGTTGTTTTAAAACCTGGCGAGCAGTATACAATTATGCCTAATACTTTGCATTGGTTCCAGGCGGGTCCTAATGGTGCGGTAATTTCCGAATTTTCAACACGCAGTACCGATGAGACCGACTATTTTACAGACAGAGAAATTGTAAGAGAAACTAAAATAGAGGGCTAAAATTCAGACGTGTTTTAGGTTTTATAAAGGCGGGTTTTTAAATGCCCTTTATTTTTTTAATAAAAATATGATTTTTAACTTAAAATATGCAGTTTATGCTTGAAATTATGCATATTTTTGTATATAATATAATAAATAATTATGCATATTATGTGAGGTATTGTTATGACACGTAAAATGGCACGTGAAGAAGCCTTTATTTTAATTTTCGAGAAAGCATTTAGTGATAGCAGTGTAGAAGAAATTCTTGAAATTGCTATGGAAGTAAGGGATATTGAACCTGATGACTACATAAAAAATGTCTTTTTTGGTGTTTTTGAAAATGTAGCAGAGTTGGATGCAATGATTTCTGAAAATGCAGTTGGTTGGAAAATAGAACGTATTTCAAAAACAGCTTTATCTGTTTTACGTCTTTCTATTTTTGAAATATTGCATATTGAAGATATTCCAAACGCAGTTTCTGTAAACGAAGCGGTTGAACTTTGCAAAAAATACGCTACTAAAGAAGATGCCTCTTTTGTTAACGGTATTTTATCCACCGTATTAAAGAAACTTTAATATGCAAAATAATACTTTGTCTGTAAAACAGCTTAACCTGTATGTTCGCTCTTTAATTGAGGGGGATGTAAGGCTTGCAAACATTGCAGTAAAAGGCGAAATCTCTAATTTTAAAAATCACTATTCTAGTGGACATTTGTATTTCACTTTAAAGGATAATGATGCCGCAATTCGTTGCGTGATGTTTAAATGGAATGCGCAAAAAATACGCTTTGACGTGCAGGACGGTTTGCAGGTTATAATTCGTGGTAAGGTTTCGCTTTATGAAAAGGATGGTCAGTACCAGTTCTACGCCGAAGAGATGATGGCAGATGGTATAGGTGACATTGCGCTTAAATACGAACAAATAAAAGCTCGCTTAGAAGCAGAGGGTTTGTTTGATGCTGAAAACAAACGTGCATTGCCTAAATTCCCTAAAAGAATTGCGGTTGTAACTTCTGCTACAGGTGCCGCTGTTCAGGATATTATGAACATTTTGTCTCGTAGATGGCCTCTTGCTGAAATTGTTATGTGTCCTGTAGCGGTGCAGGGTGAGCTTGCGGTGCCGCAAATGCTTGAAACGCTTGAAAGAATATATTGTACATCTGCTGTAGATGTAATAATTATTGGCAGAGGCGGCGGCTCTATTGAGGATTTGTGGGCATTTAACGATGAAAACCTCGCACGCAAAATATACGAGTCTCCCGTACCTGTAATTTCTGCCGTGGGTCATGAAACGGATTTTACAATATGCGATTTTGCAGCCGATTTACGTGCTCCAACGCCATCTGCTGCGGCTGAACTTGCTGTGCCTGACATTTTTGAAATGCGCCAAAAGCTACAAAAATACAGTACTAATTTAAAGAATTTGCTTAATGCAAAGTATAGTTATAGCGATTTGCGATTAAAAAACTGTACTAATTCACGTTTTTTGAAAAATCCGTATGAAGCTATAATAAACCAAAAGGTTGAGATGTGCGATCGTTATTACGATAAAGTTTTTCAGCTTTTAAATGATAGATTGAATAATGCTGAAAATACACTTGCCAAAAATGCGGCAATGCTGGATGCGTTAAGTCCTTTAAAGGTGCTTTCACGTGGCTTTGCGGCTGTAAAACAGAATGAAACTGTTATTAGTAGTGTAAAAGATATAGCAATTGGTGATAAGTTATCTGTAAGCTTTAAAGACGGTACTGCAAGCTGTAATGTAACCGATATAATCAAGGAGAATATTAATGACTAATAATATAGATTTTGAAAAATCTTTGTGTGAGCTTGAAAAAATAATAGAAAAGCTTGAAAGCGGTGATTGCTCGCTAGAAGAGTCTATTTCGCTTTTTGAAAAAGGTATGAAGTATACTTCTGAGTGCCGTTCGGCTCTCGATAAAGCGCAAAAACGTATTACTGAGCTTTGTGAGCTTGAAAGAAGTGTTGATAGTGATGATTAATAATCTTTTAGCTGAATATAAGCCTAAAATTGAAAAGCATATTGATAAGGTTTTTCCGCAACTTAATACAGAATATTCGTCTGTGATAGGGGCTTCACGTTACAGTCTTTTACTAGGCGGCAAGCGTATAAGACCTGTTATAATGCTTGAGTTTGCAAAGCTTTTTGGTTTTGAAAGTGAAGCGGTATTTGATTTTGCAGTAGCGCTTGAGATGATACACACTTATTCTTTAATTCATGACGATTTGCCTTGTATGGATAATGATGATTTACGCCGTGGAAAACCGTCTTGCCATAAGAAATTCGGTGAGGATATTGCTCTGCTTGCAGGAGATACTTTATTAACAGAAAGTTTTTGTTTGGCGGCGAAAAGTGAAATTTGTGCCGAAAGAAAGGTTAAGGCAATTTCTGTTTTGGCCAAAAGGGCAGGGTTGCACGGAATGATTGGCGGTCAGGTAATGGATCTTTCTTTCGAAAAGATAACACCTGATGCTGAAAGCTTGAAAAATATGTGTCTTAAAAAAACAGGTGCGTTACTTTCTGCGGCCGCAGAAATAGGTTGCATTTTAGCAGGCGCTGATGAAGAAAGTGTAAAAATTGCATCCGAGTATGCATTAAAGCTAGGACTTGCTTTTCAAATTATTGACGATATACTTGACGTTACAAGCACCGAAGAGGTTTTAGGCAAACCTATCGGTAGTGACGCTAATAATAACAAAACAACCTATGTCACTCTTTTAGGATTAGATGGTGCAAAAGAGTATGCTGATTTATTAACAAAAGAAGCACTTGAATTGCTTTTAAAACTTAATGGTGATATTTCGGTTTTAAAAGAATTAACTAATTATTTGTTGAATAGAAATTTTTAAGGGAATGTTAAATTTTGGATTATTCGATTTTAGAAAAAATTGAATCTCCCGAGGACGTTAAGCTGTTATCTCAATCCGAGCTTAACGCTTTGTGCGAGGAAATACGTGATTGTATAATAACTACTGTTTCTAAAAATGGCGGTCATTTGGCGTCTAATTTAGGGGCGGTAGAGTTAACTGTTGCCTTGCATCGTGCTTTTTCTTCGCCGAAGGATGCCATTATTTTCGATGTTGGTCATCAATGCTATACACATAAGCTGATAACAGGCCGTTATAAAGATTTTTCCACACTTCGCACCGAAAACGGTATTTCGGGTTTTATGAAACCTGCTGAAAGTATTCACGATCCTATAATAACAGGTCATAGCAGTAACTCGATTTCTGCGGCTTACGGAATTTATAAGGCTAAAAGAATAAAAGGTGAGGACGGTACTGCAGTTGCCGTTATTGGTGACGGTGCTTTAACCGGCGGTATGGCGTATGAGGCACTTAACAACGCAGGTAGCGGCAGGAGTAATTTTATTGTAGTTTTAAATGATAATAAAATGTCTATTTCACGCAATGTTGGTTCGTTGTCACGCAGTTTAACCAAAATGCGTAATAAGCCTAAGTATCATAAATTTAAATTTGTTTTTAGTAAGTTTTTGCTTAATATACCTTTGGTTGGTAAACCCTTGAATAATTTATTCTTCAAAGCTAAAGAAGCATTGAAAAGCTTGGTATATAAAAACAATATATTTAATTCTATGGGATTCAATTATTTAGGTCCTGTGGACGGACACGATATTCAAGCTATGGAATCTCTTTTCAAAATTGCTACTACCTACACACGACCGTCCCTGATACACGTGATTTCTACCAAAGGAAAAGGATATTCACACGCTGAGCTTAAGCCTAATAACTATCATGGTGTTTCACCGTTTGATGTTGAATATGGCGCAAAGCAAAGCGACTGTATGAATTTTTCAAAGGTTGCAGGTGATACACTTTGCAAATTAGCAGAAAAAGATAATACAATTTGCGCAATAACCGCCGCTATGACGGATGGTACAGGGCTTACTAATTTTGCTACTCAATACAAATCACGATTTTTTGATGTTGGCATTGCTGAACAACACGCACTTACTTTTGCGGCTGGCTTAGCAAAAGAGGGATTAAAGCCTTATTTTGTGGTGTATTCTTCTTTTTTGCAAAGAGCGTATGACCAAATTATTCACGATGCGGCAATTGCAAAGCTACCTATAAAGCTTCTTGTTGACCGTGCAGGTATTGTTGGCGCTGATGGCGAGACACATCAGGGTGTCTTTGATGTGCCTTATCTGCTGTCGATCCCTGGAATCAAGGTTTATGCACCGTCCAGCTTCAGTGAGTTGGAAAGTGCGGCCAGACAGGCATTTTATCATGAAAATTGTCCCGTTGCCGTTCGTTTTCCCCGCGGCAGCGAGCAGAGATATAAAGAGAATACCTTTCCGGCTTCTGCTGT
>JAZREW010000115.1:0-6233 GCA_045661005.1 Acutalibacteraceae bacterium
TGATAGCCTTACTGCATGGAATCAAGTTTTATCACGTGTGGTTGATTATTACAGAAACAATTTTCCAAACAGTAATATTAAATTTTACAACTGCGGTACCCCCGGTGCCAGAGTGCTTTTTTCACTTCAAAATTTTGAAAACGATATAGCTGTTTATAATCCTACACATGCGGTAATATCTTTTGGTATTAACGATGCACACATCGGTTATTTTGCGTATCCAAGAGGACAAGAGCGTTATGAAAAATTAAAACAGGCTTATGAGGTTTATAAAAAAGACCTCAGAATACTCTGCGAAAAATTAGAGGCAATGAATGTAGAGATTACAGTTTGTACACCTCCGCCTTATGATGAGTATAGCAAAATAGATGTTCCAAGTATGCCGGGTTGTTACGCTATGATGGTAGAGTATGCTCACATTGTACGTAATTTGTGCGCCGAAAAGGGGTATAATTGTTGCGATTATAACGACCATTTAGCACACTACATAAATTTTGAAAATCTTTTCCCTGAAAACGACCGTGTACATCCAAATGCACAGGGCTATTTCCGTATGGCTGAGTGTCTTTTGAAAATGCAGGGATTTGATATAGGCGAATACGCACCTATTCCTGATGATTTTGCTGAGTGGCACAAGCAAGTGCGTACATTCAGACTTATATATGCGGGTGAAAACTGTGTTCTAAGGGATGAACAAAAAACATTACCACCTGAGGATATGTACGAGCTTGTACGTCAGTTTGTTGAAAAAATGTCGCCCGATACAGTAGAAAAAAATCCTGAGGAAGAAAGCATGCTTTCTATGGGCAAGCAGTATCTTATTGATAAGCCACGTTATGATGAGCATAAAAAAGCAATGCTTGACCTTTATGAGAAGTTATTCGCTAAGCAGTAAACGAAAGGGGTAAACGAATTATGGCAAGATATCCTGATAATGCAAGGGTTGTGTTTATTGGAGACAGTATGACACATGCAAATAGAGTTTTAGCTCACGTGGTTAATCACTACAAAAAGAATTTCGCATCTTCAAATGTAAAATTTTTCAATTGTGGCACAGCAGGTGCGTGTGTTAATAATGCGCTAAGAAATTTAAAACAGGATATTTTATCGTATAATCCTACCCATGCAGTAGTTGCGTTTGGAATAAACGATTGTAACAGAGATGTATTTTTAAAGCCACGTGGCACAGAGGTTTACGAAACTTCAAAAAAAGCTTTTGAAACTTATAAAGCAGACCTTAAAACTCTTTGCGATATATTGGCTGAGAAGAATATAGAAATCACAGTATGTACACCTCCGCCTTATGACGAGTATCAAAAATGTGATACCCCGGCTTTGCGTGGTGTGTATGCAGTTATGGTTGAGTATTCTCATTTTGTAAGAAGCTTTACCAAACAAAACGGATACAACTGTTGCGATTATAATGATTATCTTACCAATCTAATTAATTTTGAAGATTTATACAATAACGATCGTGTGCATCCTAACGACCACGGTTATTTCCGTATGGCTGAGTGCTTTTTAAAACATCAGGGACTTGAAATTTGCGAAGAAGAGGTAATTCCTGAGTATTTACAAAAATGGCACTTTGCAGTTCAGAAATATAGAGATATTTATGCGGCTGAAAACTGCATAAGTAGTATTAAGAATACCGATTTTTCGCTAGAGAAAAAATACGAATTGGTAAGAAAGTATATAGAAGAAAATTCTGCTAATAAAGATGAATTAACACCTGTGCAGGATTATATTTTGTATTTGGCTAAAGAGTATTTAGAAAACAGACCTCGCTTAGAAGAGTGCAAAGAAAATATACAAAAACTTTACGATAAATTATAAACGGTGGTAACTAATGACACAGGAAAAAATTGACCGCATTAATTTTCTTGCTCGAAAGCAACGTGAAAGCGGACTTACAGAGGAAGAAAGAAACGAACAGGCAAAACTTAGAAGAGAATATATAGACGGGTTTAAAAGAAGCCTTGTTTCGCAACTTGAAAACACATATATCGTTGAACCCGATGGCACTAAAAGAAAGGTGAAAAGCAAGGATGAAAATACTGATAACTGATAGTGCTACTGTAGTTGTTAAAAACGATTTGAACCTTGATGTGTTTAAGCAGTTTGGCGATGTAGTAGAATATGATAACATAAGCCGTGAAGACCTTTTTAAAGAGGTTGTAGACTGTGATGTTATATTAAGTAATAAGGTAGTAATAGACCGTGATGTAATGGAAAAGGCAAGCTGTCTTAAATACATTGGTTTATTTGCTACAGGTTATAACAATATAGATATTAATGCCGCACGTGAGTACGGTATTACTGTTTGTAATACGGCGGGATATTCTACAAACGCTGTAGCACAGCAGGTAATAGCTTATATACTAATGCATTTTACAAAAATAGCAGAGTATAATGCTTTTGTTAAAAAGGGCGGTTGGAAAGAATCTCGTATTTTTTCACCGCTAGTATTTCCAACAGATGAGGTTTTTAATAAAACACTAGGTATTATAGGTTATGGTGATATTGGTAAAGCGGTAGAAAAGGCCGCTTTGGGTCTTGGTATGAATGTAATAGTTCATACAAGAACCGTAAAAGAAAACGGAACAACCGAGTTTGTAAGCTTTGATGAATTGCTTAGCAGAAGTGATATAGTATCGGTGCATTGCCCACTAACAGAAAAAACGTCTGATTTAATGAACGCTGAAGCATTTGCTAAAATGAAAGATAATGCATTTTTTGTCAATACTTCACGTGGCGGCACTGTAGATGAACAGGCTTTGTTTGATGCACTCCAGAGCGGTAAGCTTTCGGGAGCGGCGGTAGATGTTCTTAAAACCGAGCCAATGAGTAAGGATTGTGTGCTTTTTAATGCAAAAAACATTATGATTACACCGCATACTGCTTGGGCTCCGCTTACTACAAGGGAAAGACTGCTTGAATTGGTAGTTAAAAGCTTATCTGATTTTATAAGCGGTAAAGAAGTAAAAAATTTAGCTGAATAATAGGCAAGGGGGGGAAGTTTGTTGTTTTCACGTGTTAAGGGTATAGGCCTTTTCGGTATAGATTCTTATATGATAGAAATTGAAGCCGATGTGTCAACAGGGCTTCCCGCTTTTGATATTGTAGGTCTTCCTGACACTGCGGTTAAAGAGTCCCGTGATAGAGTGCGATCTGCAATTAAAAACTGCGGTTTTAAATTTCCGGTTGGCAGAATAACCGTAAATTTAGCGCCTGCTGACCGTAAAAAAGAAGGTTCGGTATATGATTTGCCGGTATCGCTGGCTATTCTTAAGGCTTCGGGTCAGTTGAAAGCTGATTTGGGCGAAAGTATAATAATAGGTGAGCTTTCGCTTGACGGCAGAGTACGTGGTGTGAATGGTGTTTTGGCTATAGCCATTACCGCACAACAAAACGGAATAAAAGATATTTTTGTGCCTACTGCTAATGCGGCAGAGGCAGCTGTTATAGAAGGTATAAATGTTTACGGTGTTGAATCGTTAGCGCAGTTAATAGAGCATATTAACGGTACAAAGCTTATTGAAAAGACCGAAAAAACCAAGCTTTGCGGTCAAAAGGGTATTTCTGTTCCCGATTTTAGTGATGTAAAAGGTCAGTTAGCGGCTAAAAAGGCTCTTGAGGTAGCTGCCGCAGGCGGACATAATATTTTGCTTATTGGTCCTCCGGGAGCGGGCAAAAGTATGCTTGCAAAGCGCTTGCCCGGTATTTTACCCGAAATGACCTTTGAGGAATCTATAGAAACTACTAAAATTCATTCTGTTGCCGGTACGCTGGATAAAAGCTTTCCTTTTATTACCGAGCGTCCGTTTCGTTCCCCGCACCATACAGTATCGGTTGCGGGAATTTCAGGCGGTGGCACGGTACCAAAACCGGGTGAAATTTCTTTAGCGCATAACGGTGTTTTGTTTTTAGACGAATTACCTGAGTTTAAACGTGATGTTATGGAAGCTTTGCGTCAACCTATTGAGGATGGTAAGGTTACTATTTCACGTGTTGCAGGCTCTCTTACATATCCCAGTTCTATTATGATGGTTGCGGCTATGAATCCTTGTCCTTGCGGATTTTTCGGGCATCCTACAAAGCCTTGTACCTGTACGCAAAATGCGGTACATAAATATTTAAACCGTATTTCAGGGCCAATGCTTGACCGTTTGGATTTACACGTAGAGGTTCCGCCTGTAGACTATGCGGCGCTTAGCTCAAATAGTAAGGAAGAAACATCTGCCGAAATACGTGAACGTGTTAATAGGGCACGCAAAATTCAGCTTGAGCGTTATAAGGGCACAGGTATTACCTGTAACGCAAAGCTAACCCCCGCTATGCTTAAAAAATATTGTATTATGTCAGATGATGCTTCTAAATATCTTGCGCTTTCTTTTGAAAGACTGGGTATGTCTGCCAGAGCGTATGATAGAATTTTAAAGGTAGCACGTACTGTGGCTGACTTAGCGGGTAGTGAAATTATTGAAAAAGAGCATATATTCACATCTATTTCGTTTAGAAGTCTTGATAGAAAATATTGGGGCGCATAAGCTTGAATTTTAGTTTATGTAAAAAGCGTAAGCACAAAATATGCTTACGCTTTTTGATATTTTAATAAATATAAATTTATTTTACCCAACGACTTATCTTAGGTGGCTTTTTGGTGGGATAATGGGTTGGATTTACTATTGGTGAATATTCAGCTTTGCAGTTCGAACAGCGTGTACTGCCCGCTTTATTTACAGTTGAGCATTTTACACAGTCCCAAGTGGCCTGTGCGTCTACCAAACGGTCAAGTTCCGGGTGTGTAGTGCTGTCATGCTCATTTTCACCATTAACATCGTCTTCCAAACACTTGATTTTATGCTTTAGTATGTAATTTTCGCCCTCTAAATCATCTATTCTGTAAAGGCAAGAAATTATTGCAATAATGGGAACCAAGCTTAATATTCCCAAAACAAGCACTATAATGGCATAAAACCAATTTGAGCCGAGCATGGCTAAAAATCCGTAAACTACACCTAGCACTTGAATACAAAGTATAAGATAAAGTAATTTTTTCATATTTTAAATCACCTCAAGAAAATTGTATGCTTGTGTCAAGTTAAGAACAAAATTAGCCCTTGGCTCCCTCTGACGAGGGAGCTGTCAGCGAAGCTGACTGAGGGAGAGATTTTTTAACAACTAAATCTATATATTCACATACACCGCTAAAATTACGGTCAATATCTAAATTACAAATTCTTAAAACGGTTAAATTCATATCCTCTAACTCTTTTGTACGAATATTATCCTTTTCTATTTGCTCTGAGGAATAATGACCGCACCATCAAGCTCAACTATAAGTCTTGACTTTGCACAATAAAAATCTACTATGTAATTACCAATAGCTTTTTGTCTTTGAAATCTTATGGGATAATTTCTTAAAAATTCATACCAAAGTTTTCTTTCCCACGGTGTCATATTTTTTCTTAAAGTTTTTGCAAGAGGGATATTAGTTTTATTGTATTCTTTCATATTCTCTCCCTCCGTCAAAACTAAAGTTTTGCCACCTCCCTCGTGAGAGGGAGGGAAAGGCTGCAACTTGCGGAAGTCATTTCCAGAAGTTGAATTTTTCGCATAACAACAAGCTTTTTCTTTAATATAACATTTTTTATTGATTTTTTCAAGTTATATATGAAAATAGAGTTATCCCGAAAAATACGAGACAACTCTATTTTTGATGGTATGAGAAAAGTTATACCGACACATTAAAAATCATACCAAAGAAAATGCAGTTGAAAACCTTGTTTTTAAGCAGTAAATTTGCCGAAAGTATGACGGTTATTCCTGCCTTGCTTTGTTTTATTACGCTTTTATAAAGACTTTTAATAAAATATGTACTATTGAAACCAAAAAGTAGGAATATACATATGTTAATCCAAATCCAGCTAAAACACCCGTTAAAACTCTTCGTACATTGTTTGATTGCAAAATTTTTATATACTGTAATCCTCCGTCTATTGCCAAAGGAACAACCAATGCAAATGCATATATCAAATCAATTTTTACAGTACTCAATAAGGTGACTATTGAAAGTACCTCACCCAAAACAATCCCAGTGCAACGAGCACAAAGCGGAAATTGATAACCTTTGTATGAAAAACTTCTATCGGGCATTTGATGACAACCCATTCGGGCGCCAAAGTTCATAAGAGCAATCCAATGTTTTGTTTTTTTATCTATTAAAGGCT
>JAZREW010000116.1:0-12852 GCA_045661005.1 Acutalibacteraceae bacterium
ATATATTCCATTCTGCCGTGACCAAATGGATGGTCACTGTCAGCAGGGCGGTTAGCAAGCTTAAATCCCAGCATAGTAATAACAGAAGAACCCATATCCGAAAGGTTATTCAAACCGTCAGCCGCTATTGAAATACTTCCCGAAATAAAACCTATACCTATTTTCAAAATACAAAGTATTAGGTTACATATTATACCAACAATACTTCCTAAAGTACCATAAGATTGTCGCACGGCATTATTTTTAATGTCGTGCGAGTTTTTTATAAAAAGTTTTATTAAAAGTGAGGTCATTAAATTTTAGCTCCCTTTGCACCCTTAGTGCCAAATGAAACGCCTGAAAGAATATTTGTGTTTATAGTGTAGGCAATGTTTTCACGGTCACGCTGTCTACGGAATGCTAAATCTATAAGATTATCGCAAAGCTCTTTATAGGGCATACCGGTAGCTTCCCAAAGATAGAAAGCAAGCGAACCCGGAATAGTGTTTATTTCGTTGGCGTAAACAGTATCTGTTTCGGTGTCAATAATAAAATCTATTCTAACAACGCCGTTAGCACCAATAGCTTTAAAAATGTCACAGGCAAGGGTGCGAATTTCGTTAGATTTTTCTTCGGTTAAATCAGCAGGTATTTTTCTGCCGAGAGACGCCATACCTTTGCTTGCACCGCCGTTTTTACTGTTGCCCATATATTTATCTTCGTAAGATAAAATTTCATCATTCATAAATGGTTCTTCGCAAACGCTGGCTTTGCAATCATCGGCATTACCAAGTACCGAGCAGTTGATTTCTCTAATAGCGGTTACTGCGTGTTCTACAAGTACCTTATCAGCAAATGAGAGTGCCAGCATAACAGCATCGTCAAATTCGGCTTCGGTACTAACCTTGCGTATGCCTACACTAGACCCTAAATTAACCGGCTTTACAATAAGCGGAAAACCTATTTTTTCCTTAACCTCGGCAGTAATGGTAGCTTTATCAGCCATATATTGTCTTGCTCTGAAGCAAATACAATCAAGCACAGGTAAACCGGCAGATTTCAAAACATCCTTAAAAACTGCTTTATCCATACCAACTGCAGAGGACAAAATATCACAACCAACATAAGGTAAGTTTAGATATTCAAAAAGACCTTGTATGGTACCGTCCTCACAGTTAGTACCGTGTACAACGGGGAAAGCCACATCAATACAAACATCTTTTTTCTTTGAGAAAAAAATGCTATTTTCATATTTCATTAAAACCTTGCCGTTTTCTCTTGAAAAGTTAACTTTATTGCATTTTTTTATAAGCTCGGGCAAATTGCGGTATTCCTCAATATCAAAAAGAGCAATGCCGGTGTACATTTCACCCTCTTTAGTAACATATATAGGGGTAATTTCGTATTTTTCACGGTCCATAGCACGCATAGCCTGAACTGCGGATATTATAGATACCTCATGCTCAACCGAGCGGCATCCGTAAAAAACTGCAACGTTGGTTTTCATTTTTATCACCTTAATTTAAGTAGTTATCGGGCAAATCGTTTTCAAGCAATACTACTGTGTTACTGTTTGCATATTTAGAGTAAATTTGCATTGCTTCACTAAAGCTTGAAGCTACAAAAAGCTTTTCTTTATCAAAGCTTGTAGAATTTACAGCATCGATCATAGGCTTAGAACGATTTTTACCCACAAAGATTATTATATCACATATCTTGGCAGCTTCAAGACCTAAGTTGTAATTACATTCATATTCTTTTTCGCCAAGCTCTATAAGACCGGGGGTAATAATAACCTTTTGCATTCCCTCAAACGAGCCTAACACTTTTACCGCTTCAATACATCCTACGGGATTTGCGTTATACGCATCATCTATCATAAGTGAACCGTTAACTGTTGATTTCATTTCAAGGCGATGTTCTGTGGGTTTAAGCGAAGCTACTGCGTATCTTATTTCTTCTTCAGATAATCCAAGCTCTAAGGCTAAACCTACCGCACCTGTAATGTTAATAATACTATGCATACCTAAAAGGCGAGTGTTAAGCTTAATTGTTTTGTCATCTACACAAACCTCAAATTCAGAGCCGTAGCGGTTGCAGGTAATGTTTTTAGCGGTGTAGGTGTGTTTATCATCGCTACCATAGCTTACAACAACAGAACTATCTGCACGCAAGTTTATTTCTTCACTATCAAAATTTGCAAAAATTTTACTGTTCTTTAAATTTACAGCATCGGCTAATTCAAATTTGGTTTTAAAAACATTATCAACTGTTTTAAATGTGTCAAGATGTTGTGGACCTACAGAGGTTATAAGTGCGTAATCTGGATGTACAATGTCGCAAATCTCTTTAATATCACCAATGTTTTTAGCGCCCATTTCGCAAACAAAAATCTGGGTTTGCGGTTGTAGCTTTTCACGAATGGTACGTACAACACCCATTGGTGTATTGAAACTATGGGGTGTGCAAACTACATTGTATTTTTCACTTAAAATACGTGTTAAAATAAATTTTGTTGTGGTTTTGCCGTAGCTACCGGTTATTCCTATAACCTTTAAATTTTTATGTTGCTTTAAAATGCGTTTTGCATCATTTATATACCATTTTGAAAAAGCTTTTTCTATTGGTAGTGTAATAGCCCAGCAAATATAGGTGAGTAATGGTGTAACATAGGCTAAAACCCAAACACAAGAGGCAAGCGATTTATACACTATAGCTTTTTGAGACAAAGCAAAAGCTATAATTAGCGAAATAAAAATCACAGCGGCACAACCGAATAAGCGCTTAATTCTGCCTGTAAAAACAAGCTTTTTTATAGATTTCTTTTGTAGCTTTACAGCATAAGAAATGTTAAGCGAAGTTGTAAAGGCTATAAAAAGAGTTTGAATTAAATATAAATTGTATTTAAATAATAAGGAAACTATATAAAGCGCAACAATATTAAGTGATGGCAGATTATTCATAAGCCAACCTGTGTAGCGTGAAGGGAAATACGAATTTTGTTGCAGCATTTGTAGTTGGCGGGTAAGTGCAAACAAACCAGAAACCGTTGCTAATATAATTGAAGCAAATAAAAAGTAATTCAAGGTAGCACCTCTTTAATTTATTTTATAAAGCTTTGCAAAATTTTATGCGCCTGATATGGCTTTTCGCAGAAAGAATAATGTCCCGTACCTTCTAAAACGCAAAGTCCCGCATCGGGTATAAGGCTTTCTATAATTTTAGCGTCAGAAAGTGGGGTGGCGGTATCATTATCACCCCAAATTAGAAGTGTGGGGCAGGAAATGTTGTGTATAATATCACGTAAATCGGTATTAACAAGCGAAACCAAAGTTTTTCTTAAAACTTCGGGAGCGGCATTATAATCTGCCGAACCGTAATGTTTACGAGCTTTATCAAGCAAATCACCGCTATAATTTTTAATAACAGGTAAGGTTAGCACTCGCTTTATGGTTTTAAAGCTTTTAGCACGCATTTTTTGTTTTATACTTTTTTTAGGTATAAGGCCTGCTGAATCAAGCAAAACAATTTTAGGTGGGTTAACTTGTTTTTCAGCAGCCATTTTAAGTGTAACTCTTCCGCCGTGAGAATGACCTATCATAATAGGATTTTCAAGATTTACAGCCTTCATAAAATCTAAAACAAAGTTGCAGTAATCCTCAAGGGTCCAAGGCTGAGACATAGTATCAGAACCGCCGCAACCCGGAAAATTCACCGCCACAAGACGGCATCTGTCAGCCAAGGCGTAAATAATACCTTTGTAAACATCAAAAGAAGAGCCCCAACCGTGCAGCAACAAAACAGGTGTACCTGTTCCGGTATCAGTATATTCAATATTTAAACCGTTAATGTTTATGTTCATAGTATACCTCATCAAAGATTTGGTGTTGAAATAGCGTAAATGCATACTATTTCGATTATATATGATTATTATAACAAATATTAGAAGAAAAAAGAAGAGTTTTTTGCAATAATTAGTAAATTTTATTTTATTAAAAAAATAAAACCCACAGGGCAAAGATAATTTAGCCCTGTGGGTGAATATTTAAACAGATATTTAAAATGTTTCGTAAGAACATTTTCTTGTATTTACTACCTTTAAGCGACGTCTTTTAAAAGAGGATAAAATACGCTTTTCAAAAGCGATTAGCTTATCCTCATGGAAAATGCACCAGATAACAGTTACTATTAAAATTAATTCAAAAAGAGTTCTAAATCCTAAAGCTTGAAACATAATTTTTACCTCCCGAACAAATGTTCGTATTCATATTATAACGAATGAATTTTAGTTTGTCAAGTGTTTTTAATTAATTTCTTTTATTTTTTTAAAACCGACAAAGTATATTCGTGTGTGGGGATTGGTTTATCGTTATGTTTATATTATAATTTTTGTGCTGTCCAATAAACAGTACAATGCTTTTTAAAAATAAAAAAACCAACCGAGAAATTTCCCGATTGGTTAAAATTAAAAAATATTCAGTTTAGAACTTTTCAAATTGGTCAACATCAAGAACAAAAACTGTAGCACCGCCAACAACTACTTCTATCGGCACGCAGGTGTTAGAGGCAATATCTGTAGGGGCTATGTACTGCTTACGGCTGTGACATTTTTCTTTTAAAATTTCCAGAATTTCGGGTACACGTTCATCTTCAGCACCAATAAGGAAGGTGCGGTTACCGTTACGCAAAAATCCACCTGTTGTAGAAAGCTTGGTTACACCTATGTTACGGGATGAAAGTGCGTTTAAAACCTTGTTACTGTCATTATAATTTACAATAGCAACGATTAATTTCATAAAAAGTCACCTCTTTGTTTTGATAAATTTATTTTATCATATTCTTTAATTTGTGTCAATATTTGGTATGCAAACTTTGCTTGGTAAGCCAAAAGGTATGTTATTATGTTGTAATAAGGTATAACAAATCAGCGTTTAAAATTAAGGTTGCTTTTTTAAAATATGTATAATAAAATAAACTTATAATAAATTTGTTAGATTTGGTAGGGGGGATTAATTATGAACAAAAAGCTTTTCCCTGCAAAATGGGTAGAATTTGGAAATAGTGCCGAAGCGCCCATTGTGCGCAAGGAATTTGAAGCCGAAAATTTCAATAAAGCCCAAATAGAAATATGCGGTCTTGGCAATTTTTATTTATATATAAACGGCAAAAAAGCATCGGATGATTTGTTTGTGCCTGCTCAGTCAAATTACGGCTCAAGGGATACCTCAAGCTTTCTTTATCCCATAAACGACACGCTGACAAATCGTATTTATTATCTTAAATATGATATAACAGACCTTGTACATAATGGTAATAACACCGTTGGCATAAAGCTTGGTAACGGTTGGTATAATCAGCAGGATAAATATGTAGAGGGCAGAATGAGCTTTGGTGACCTTAAGCTGATTTTTCGTATTAAGCTTTATAATGATAAGAACGAAGAATGCGTTATTGTGTCTGATAAGTCACTTAAATGGTCGAACAGTTATATATTAAAAAACAATTTATATTCAGGCGAAAAGCAGGATTTAACCCTTTTTGACAACAGCTGGCTTTTTAATGGTTATGATGATAGCTTATGGGGCAACTGCACCGAAATAAAGGCGCCCGATGCAATTTTAGAAGAGCAAACATTTCCTGCAGATAAAATTATAAGAATTACCGAACCTAAGCTTATTTTTTCTGACAGCAACCGCAAGGTTTATGATATGGGCGAAAATGTTACGGGTTGGGTTAAACTAAAGCTTACAGGCAAAAAAGGCGATGTTGTTAAGGCACGGTATTCCGAAGAGATAAACGGAACAGAGCTTGTCTTTGAATCGGCAGGCGGTGAAGAATTTATTCAAACCGATGAATACATCTGTAACGGTGAAGAAACGACGGCACATCCGCTTTTTGTATATCACGGTTTTAGATATTGCGAGGTAACTGGCAAGGCTGAGGCGGTTTTGTGCGAGGTTGTGCATACTCCGCTTGAAAAAACAGCGCATTTTGAATGTGATAACGAGCTACTTAATTGGATTTTTGATACTTATGTAAGAACTCAGCTTGATAACGTGCATATGTCGGTTCCGCTTGACTGCCCACACAGAGAACGCTTGGGTTATACCGGCGACGGTCAGATAACTGCCGCCTCTGTTATGAGTGTTTTTAACGCCAAAGCATTTTATAAAAAGTGGATTAAAGATATTCTGGATTGTCAGGATATATATAGCGGTCACATTCAGCATACCGCACCCTTTAATGGTGGAGGCGGCGGACCCGGTGGTTGGGGATGCGCAGTAGTAATTGTTCCGTATATGTATTATAAATACTACGGTGATAAATCTGTTCTTGAAGAAACATATCCTGCAATGGAAAAGTGGATAGGCTATATGCAAAGCAGAAGTGAAGATTTTCTTGTAACGCACGAAGAAAAGGACGGTTGGTGCTTAGGTGAGTGGTCTACTGTAGGTGAAGTTAAAATACCACCTGAATATGTAAATACTTGTTATCTTGTAAACTCTTTGCAAAAAATGAAAGAAATATGCAGTTTAATAAATACCCAATTTAAATTTGAAGATTTAATGAGGGGCAGTATTAATGCTATAGTTAAAAATTATTATGATGAAAAAGACTGTTCTTTTGCAAACGCTTTACAAGCAGCAGATGCCTTTGCGTTGGATATAGGTCTTGGAAACGAAAAAACAGCTGAAAATTTATGTGAGAAATACGGTAATACAGATTGTATAACTACCGGTATTTTTGGTACAGAAATTTTAATAAGAATGCTTTTCGAAAAAGGCTATGCTGATGCGGCTTTAAGCTATTTAACCGCTAACGGTGAATATTCCTTTGCTAATATGAAAAGAAACGGCGCTACTACGTTTTGGGAATGGATGAACGGTGAATGGTCGCACAACCACCCAATGTTTGGCGGATTTATAGCATCACTTTTTCAGTATCTTGCGGGTATAAAGCAAAGCTTTACGGGTGAAATAGAAATAGCACCGTGTGTTCAAAATACAATTAACAGCTTTTGTATTTCAAGAAAAACCTTAAGGGGCGTTATAAAGGTTGATTATTGTTTTGACGGTAATGAAAAAATATTTAAGGTTAATGTACCAAAAGGGGTAGAAATATTTAGATACAATGGAAAAGCTTATACTTTAACTGAGGGAGAAAATATTTTTAAAATTTAATATTTTAAAAAACAGAGAAGCCGAAACATCAAGGCTTCTCTGTTTGCGTATTATCATAATTTGAAATAATTAATTCTTCAGAATATACAATGTCTTCCTCGGCGGTAATAACTGCTAAAAGAGTTAAACCGTTTTCATCTTCACTAAAGGAAATATCGGTTATTTCATAGGTTAACCAATCGTTTTTCTTTAAATTAGTTTCAAGCTGTTTTGTAAGCTTTTCTTTTAATTCTTCTGTGTTATACTGAACTGATGAATTTTCTATAAACCGAAAGTCTTTTTTATAAAGCTTTACGGGTAAGCTTTGCCCAAAAAGTGAAAATGTATAAGAGCTTGTTTCAGAATGGTATTTTTCGGTTTCGCTACCTAAATATAGCGGAATTTTAAGTGTGAAAAGTTCGAGCACCCGCTTTGTTTTAATTTTTCCGTTTTCGGTTGGTACGGTTTCTTTAAAACTTTTATAAAGCGTTATTTTGTGTTCGGTAGTTGCAGTTACTGTACCCGCAGAATATACAAATTCGGTACCGTCAGCATTTTCTATTATACCGGAAACAATAACGTCGCCCTGCTTTACGGCGTCCCCGGGTTTTACCACACTGTTGCCAGATGTTATGTCTATTTTTTTAATAATACCGTCGGTTTTGGCTTTTAGGTTGCTTGGCAAATGAATATTGTTTTCGTTCTTTTTGGTTTCGGTTACGTTTACTGTGAGTCGGCATCCCTCAATATTAAGTGAAGCCCAAGCTAAAGAATCAAGCTTTAATAATAGCTTTTCTCTTTGCGTTTTGGGGTTAATGCTTTTTTTATTTATACCCTCATGTATGCCTATTTCGTTAAGTGCTGATATTATTTCTGTGCTTTTTACTTTGTTATTTCCGCTAATATCTATTATCCAAATATACCCCGAAATAAGCTTTAAAAAAACCGCACAAATTATAGCACCCGACATAATACCTAATCTTTTTCGGTTTTTGCGTATTTTAAAGGGTAATCCATGCTTTTCTGTTATATGAACACGTATACCGCTACCATATATTATGTAGGGTAGTTTTTTAAAATTATTTACTGAAATACATGATATAATTCCGTTATCGCAAAGCTTAGTGTTCCATAAAAAAATACGGTTTTTAGCCGCAAAATTAAAAATAGTTGCAGGAAAATCGCCGTAAAATTTCACGGTTAAAAATCCAAATAAATATCTAAAAAGCCAAAGCATAAATTCACCTGTAATGTAATGGTTGTTAAAAACAGAATTCTATAGAAGAAATCTTGCCTGTTACGGTTATAAGCTTATTTTCAAAAAATGCTATGTTAAAACCCTCACCGCAAAGTATGATACATCCCTTTATAAGCTTTAATTTTATGTATGTATCGTTATAGTCAATAACGCCAAAACAACCGTCTATTGTGATTTTTTTATTACCAAAAACCTCACTATGCGGACCGTTTATTATATCGCCTTCAAACACAGTATTAGCACAGTTAAAAATGTTCCATTTGGGCTCACTTTTGCTTTTTTCAATTTTCAGTTTTTTCGACAAAGCCAAACATCTCCAATCCAATTTAATTTTATGATGTTGGAATTTGAATAATTCATAAAAGCATATTATTAATCGGGTGAGATTATGAAAAATGGTAAAAATATTATAAATATGCTTTCGGTTTTTCTTCTAACAATATTTGCTGTGTTTTTAATTGTACAGCCAGAAGCTTGTTCAGGCGGTGTAGCAAAAGGAATTATAATTTGCGGCAGAATAATAATACCATCGCTTTTTCCGTTTACGGTTTGCGTATTATTTATACTTAAAGCCAATATTTTTAAAAATACAGAATGGATTTCACTTATTACCAAAAGGTTATTTGGTTTTTCATCGCAAATGTTCTGGATTATGGTCCTTTCTTTTATTGGTGGATACCCTATAGGTGCCAGACTTTTAAATGAAGCTGTGAGCTTGAAAAAAATCACCCCTAAAACTGCCGGTGTAATGCTTTGCTATTGTGTTAATGCAGGTCCTGCTTTTGTTGTTTTGGCTGTAGGTAGCGGAATTTTAGGTTCTAAAAGAATAGGATACATACTTTTATTAAGCAATATATTATCGGCTCTTTTGCTTGCGTTTTTCTCAAGAAAAAAATTTAAAATAGACAATATTGCAACCGCTTTAAACCTACACATTAACCCTATGGATAACTTTGTAGCATCTACCGCACAGGCGGCAGCAACAGTTATGAATATTTGCGGTTTTGTAGTTCTTTTTTCGGGAATAAATCAGTACATAACCATGCTGGGTGAAAAATTACCGAACTTTAAAATAATGCTATATTTTTTAGAGGTTACTAATGCGGTGACAAATACAAACAACATATATTTTATATCATTTTTATTGGCTTTTGGCGGTATAAGTGTATGGTGTCAGGTTATGTCGATGGCTGAAAACATAGAAATAAATTATTGTAAATTTATAATTGCAAGAATTTTTCACGGTGCATTAAGTTGCGCTATTACCTACTTAATTGTGAAAATATTTAAGGTTACGGTGCCTACAATATCAAATTTTAAAAGCTTTGATTTTGGATTGATTGCCTCTACCGTGTCGGTTAGCATTTCAATGCTTGTTATGAGTATAGTGTTTATAGTGTCGCTAAGTACAAAAAAATATGTTGGTAAAATATTAGAGGATGTGGTATAATAACCTCAAACCGACGGCGGTGGAACAACCGTTGTTTCACTACATAAAATCCTAATATTATGTACGCTAATGTTTAAAAAAGTGGAGAGTATAGTATGAAAAACAAAGTTTTTAATAATGAAATACCGCATTATTGCGAATATTGTGTGTTTGGTACCTGTACAGACTTTAATAATGAGGTTTTGTGCAAAAAACACGGCATAACCAATCGCAAGGATTGTTGCAGAAGCTATAAATACGATCCGCTAAAACGTGAACCCGGTAAAATTAAAATGTCGGATAATTATTCGCCAGAGGATTTTGTTCTTTAAAAAAATAAAAAAAATATATCTAAACTATTGAAAATGTAAAACGAATAGTTTATAATATATCAGTTGATAATATAGTAGAAAATTCAACTGTGGAATGAGTGCATACTCATGCACAAAGTTAAATTCCATTAGAGAGGAACGAGAAAAATATGTCAGAAAACACACGTTGCGTTGGTACCGTATCTAGAGGTATTCGTTGCCCAATTATAAGGGAGGGGGACAACCTTGCTGCTATAGTAGCTGATAGTGTGCTTAACGCCGCTAAAAACGAAGGCTTTGAAATGCGAGACCGTGATGTTATTTCTATTACAGAGTCTATTGCTGCACGTGCTCAAGGTAACTATGCATCTGTTGAAGCTATTGCTGAAGATGTTAAGGCTAAGCTTGGCGGAGGAACTATCGGTGTTATATTCCCAATACTTTCACGTAACCGTTTTGCTATATGCTTAAAGGGTATAGCAAAGGGCGCTAAAAAGATTGTTTTAATGCTTTCATATCCTTCAGATGAAGTTGGAAACTCACTTATGGATATAGACATGCTTGACGATTCAGGCGTTAATCCTTATACAGATGTACTTTCTTTAGATAAATATCGTGAACTTTTCGGTTCTAATCCGCTTGAATTTACAGGCGTTGATTATGTTGAATACTACGAAAACCTTATCCGTGAATGCGGTGCAGAGGTTGAAATTATTTTTGCTAATCAGGCAAAGGCTATTCTTGATTATACAGATTGTGTTTTGACTTGTGATATTCATACACGAGCTCGCACAAAGCGTATTTTAAAGAAAGCAGGCGCTAAAGTTGTTTGCGGTTTGGATGATATTTTGAATTCATCTGTAAACGGTAGCGGTTATAATGAAAATTATGGTCTTCTAGGTTCTAATAAATCTACAGAAGATATGATTAAGCTCTTCCCAAGAGATTGTCAACCTTTAGTGCTTGATATTCAAAAGCGTATTTTAGACGCTACAGGCAAGCATGTTGAGGTTATGATTTACGGTGACGGTGCGTTTAAGGATCCTAAAGGTAAGATTTGGGAGCTTGCTGACCCGGTTGTATCACCTGCATTTACTGATGGTCTTATTGGTACACCTAACGAGCTTAAATTAAAATACCTTGCTGATAATGATTTTAAGGATTTATCCGGCGAAGAGCTTAAAAAAGCTATTTCTGAAAGTATTCGTGAAAAGCAGGGTAACCTTGTAGGTAATATGGCGGCTCAGGGTACAACACCTCGTCAGCTTACTGACCTTATCGGTTCACTATGCGACCTTACTTCGGGTTCAGGTGATAAGGGTACACCTGTAGTTCTTGTACAAGGCTACTTTGATAACTATACTAACTAAGGAGGAATAATTAATGAGTACAAATGTTCGTCCTGAAAATATGGCTAGAATTACAACTAAAGAATTAGCTGATGCTTTTATAGCAGAGCAAATAGAAGAAATTCGTGCGCAGGTTGGCGATAAAAAGGTTTTATTGGCTCTTTCCGGCGGTGTTGATTCTTCTGTTGTTGCAGCACTTCTTATAAAAGCAATTGGCAAACAGTTGGTTTGCGTGCATGTTAATCATGGTCTTATGCGTAAGGGTGAAAGCGAAGCTGTTATTGAAATGTTTGGTAACGAGCTTGACGCTAACCTTGTTTATGTTGACGCTACCGACCGTTTTCTTGATTTGCTCGCAGACGTTTCAGAACCTGAGAAAAAGCGTAAAATTATCGGTGCTGAGTTTATAAATGTATTTGCAGATGAAGCACGTAAGCTTGATGATGTAGATTACTTAGCACAGGGTACAATTTATCCTGATATTCTTGAAAGTATTAAACAGGCAGAGGGTAAAAAGGCTGTTAAGTCACATCACAATGTTGGCGGTTTGCCTGAAGATTTACAGTTTGAACTTGTTGAGCCTATAAAGCTACTCTTTAAGGATGAAGTTCGTGTAGTAGGTGAGGCTTTAGGTCTTCCACATGCTATGGTTTATCGTCAGCCATTCCCGGGTCCAGGCCTTGGTGTGCGTTGCCTTGGCGCTATCACAAGAGATAGACTTCACGCTTTAAGAGAGGCAGATGCTATTCTTCGTGAAGAGTTTGATAAAAACGGTCTTGCAGGTAAGGTTTGGCAGTATTTTATTGTTGTGCCTGATATGAAGAGCGTAGGCGTTAAGGATGAAAGCCGTTACGAGGGCTGGCCCGCAATTATCCGTGCGGTAAATACTACCGATGCCATGAGCGCTACTATCGAAGAAATTCCTTACAACATTCTCCACCATATAACCCAAAGAATTACTGCAGAAGTTGAAGGTATAAATAGAGTTCTCTTAGACCTCACACCTAAGCCTGTAGGAACTATAGAGTGGGAATAATATCTACTGGCTTACAAGTGCCCGAAAACCCTTTGAAACAAAGGGCTTTCGGGCATTTTATGTTTTAGTGAAAATGCCTTTGCAACACTTTTGCAACACACAGTGTGAATTTTATAAAAAGGAATGGTTACAAGTGGCTATCAAGTTTATATAAAATTTTTTTGAATAGCCGCACATTTCATGCCCCTGATCCGTTAAACATTATGAAGGGAGGTTTCGCTTAAAATGGATATTGAAGAACAATATGACAAAATATACCGCTATTGCTATTTCAAGATGTATGATGATCAAATAGCACAGGATATTACACAAGAAACCTTTCTTCGTTTT
>JAZREW010000117.1:0-7766 GCA_045661005.1 Acutalibacteraceae bacterium
AATGTAGCAGCACGTGCAAGGCTTGCTTTAAAGTTAGTATCATTTGCAACATTGCTTAGTGATACAAAAACACCGTCGCTATATGAATGTGTTGCAGGAATACAATTTGTCTTGTAATTTCCGGCAGCCGGTGTAACCATATATCTGATTGCAGAATTATTGAATATTGCACCGTTCTTATCAAAAGTTGCAGTAGTCATAACACCGCAATGGCTACACATTGCATTTTCAAGAACAGGACAGTTGTTGAATGCGCCATAACCAATTGTACCGTAACCGCTACTTGTTCCTGCCATTGCATTTGGCATATCAACGTATTTTAAGTTTGCATTGTTTGCGAATGCAGCTTCACCAATACCTTCTGTTCTCTTTATTCTCCAAGGAAGTGATACTGCACGGAGTGAGCCCCAGTTTTTAAAGCTGTTGTCTTCTATATGGCAGTAGCTTGTATATTGGCTATTAGCTACACGAGAGCCAATTACTACTACCTTAACTATATCTTTACTTGTTGCATTGTTAAGATTTATAATTTTGTTTTCTTTTGAAAAAGCATAAGGGATAACTATCTTTTCAGCAGTACCTGAATAGTTGGTAATGTTTCCGTTTGCATCTGTTGTAAAGTCTGTATTGTCTGCAGAATAAACAGACATAGAAAGATTACCTAAGTTTTCTTCTATATGAGGAATAGTAGCAACTGCACCTACTGTTCCTAAAACAGCGCCTTCTGAATCAGAAACTGTTAGTATAGCAGAAACATAACCGTCATGGCCGGGAATTGTTAATTTATAACTTTCGGTTTCATCATAGCAACCATCTACTGCGTGGTAGATAAACCAATCATTTGTAGCCCAATCGCTTGTGTTATTAACTATTGAAACAGTTACATTAGTAACCTTGTTGTTAATGTAAGAAACCATAGCTTCAGCAGTAGCTGAATTGCCTGCTGATTCAACGTATGAATTGAATGCGGATTTAATTTTTGCGGTTGTTGTTGAATCAACGCCTGTGGAATCTGCAAAAGCTGTAATACAACACATACTACTTAAAATTACAGCTATGCTGAGTAATAATGCAAAAAATCTTTTTTTCATAATTCAAACTCCTTCCACCAATAATTAGAAAATGTCATTACTGCCCTGCTCTGCGGTATCACCGTCAAACCAGCCAGTAGTAATTTCATTTATTTTAATATCGTCTATTTTGCCTATGCCTGAAACAACCATTTCAAGACCTTCATTTTCAGTTAGGCTATTACCTGTTTTAAGAATGTGGCTAAAGCGCTTAGTACCTTTTCCGCTATTATAAACCGCTGTAGCATTCTTTGCTCCGTCAATAGAAATTGTAATTCCATCTTCAGATTCAACCTTATAGGTTATTTGATATTCGGTATTTGGCTTCATAAGGGAAAGAAGCTCTTGTGTATAGTACGCTTTACCATTTAGCATTAAAACACCGTCTACCACCGACACCGGTTTTTTATCTGCTAAAAGATTCTTCTTTAAACGTACAATATCAATAATGTCTACATTTGAGTCTTCGTTTACATCGGCATACTTCTTGCCAGCATCAAAATTATCAGAAAAAATCATTTTTCTTAAAATAACCATATCTGAAGAAGCAATTTTTCCGTCAACGTCGAGATCGCCCATTGCTGTAAATGCAATTCCGTTTTCAAAATCAGCATTTAAAACATTTACTTCTGCAGCAGCAGAATTAAGCGTGATACTCGCCAAAATAGTAATTGCAAGGGTTGCTACTAAGAAAATTTTTACTTTTCCTTTCATAATTAATCACCACTTTTTAAAATTTTTATTTTTGCAGAGTTGTCGTTAAAAACTTCCCTTATAGTCTTTTCCACATCTCCGCTAAATTCCTCAATTTCACTATCTACATCACCAAATGCGCCAAGTAGTCCGCCTTCTTTTTGAATGTATGTATTACCACTTATTGTTGGTAATGTTCCAAACTTACTAACACATCTAATAAGACCTCTTGTACTCAAATCCATTACATTACCTGTAATTTTAAAATTAGTACATTTGTGGTCCATTTTGCCTGTAGATAGTATGTGATACGCAACTATGTTTGGGCGTTGCACATCTCCCCAACCATAACCTGCAAATCTTAAAACATTATCTTCGTAAGAGATATTTTCCATAGAATTTTTATTAGCATCATGCGCCCAATACTCAATTGAGGCAAAAGACGTATATTCCACTAAATTTCTACGGTATATAATATTACTTGCTACAAATATGCCGTTTCCCTGATGTGAAATACCACTGTCATATATCTGATAAATCCAGCAATCCTCAACAATAATATTGTCGCATCCGTTCCAGCTTTCAACACCGTTACCGTAACGAACAGTGCCATCCTTATAATTAGGCAAATAGCATCCGCCAATCCAGCCTATTTCGCAGTTTCTAACGACTACATTTTTACTGCCGCTAGAGGTCATAATAGCCATTGAACCGCCATATTTAAAAGTAATATTTTCAATTGTGACATCGTGATAGTCAACCGGCACCCACACAAGATGACCTAAATCGCCCATTTCAATGCTGTTGTAGCATTCAGAGGGAGAATTGGTGCTATAATAGAAAACCTTTTTATCTTCATAATAATAATCATCGTTTTCTTTTAAATCGCTCAACTGTTTTCTGCGAAAAGCAACATTTTCACCGTGATTAATAACCACAATACCAATATCAGATGCATTTGGTGTTTCAACACACCAAATATTATCGCCCTTATATTCCCACGCAGCTTGCGCATAGTTCATTGCTGAACCATAAATGCAAGGCTTGTCGCCATCACCATAAGCGCCATAGTAAACGCCGCTTTCAGCAACAATTGTTCCTCGGTACACACCGCCACGCTCTAGTAAAACAGCATCGCCATAGCATATTTCGTGATTTTTAAGCGCCTGTAATGTTTTCCACGCCTCAGCAGGATTTTTACCGCTTGCAGAATCATCACCGTTTTCTGAAATATACCATACATTCTTAGCATCTATATCCGCATTAGGTGAATTTAATATTCTATTACGATATTCATCTGCTATAGCATCGCTTTCTGAACAAATAGGGCACATTAAGGATGCTGTATTTTTTATTAAAGGTTTATCATAATTACACATTGCTTTACACCTAATCGTTAAAGATTACTGTTGCCCCGGAATCTCCCCAAGCTTCTCTTATTGCCGATTGAGTGTTATCCTCAAAACGGTAAGAGGTGCTGGAAGCAGAAATTCCGATTGAACCTAAAATTTCACCAGCTTTTCCTATAAAGGTATTACCCGACATTACCGGTAATGTTCCGCCGTGGTGTACACATCTTACCTGTCGAGTAAGAGATGTGTCTAAAATATTATCCTTTATAACAAAATTGGTAGCTTTATTATAATTATCTGTAGAATATACATGAGCCGCAGGCTGACCGTAATATCCCCAACCATATCCGGAAAATCTTAATATATTGCTTGAATATTCAACATTTTCCATACTGTGCTTGGTTTCACCGGGAGCCCAATACTCAATAGAAGCGAAATTACAATACTCAACAAGATTTTTGGTAAACAAAATATTTTTGGCAACAAAGCCTACCTCTTTATCGTTACCTTGGTGAGTAAAGCCTGAGTCGTAAATCTGATAAATCCAGTTGTTTTCAACATAGATGTTATCGCAAGCTTCCCAGAACTCTATACCGTTACCATAACGGGCCTTGTCAGCGTCACGCAAATATGAACCGCCAATCCAACCTATTTCGCAGTTTGTAACGGTTATATTGGTAGAACCGGATGAACCCTGCACGCCCATCGCTCCGCCGTATTTCATTGTAATATTATCTATAGTAATATCATGGCCATCTCTGGCAATAGTGAAGATATGTGCGTCTCTACCGATTTCTATGCTTGTGAACTTTTCAGCAGGTTGCTTATCCATATATAAATATATTTGACCATTATCCTCACAGTAATAATCACCGTTTTCACTAAGCTGTGATACAGCGGTTTTACGGTCACCCGCAAGTTCACCATGGTTAAATACTATTATTCCGGCATCTGTAATGTAATCTAAAGACACCCATATGTTATCGGAATAAGCTTTCCAACTACTTTTAGCATAGTTTTTTTCAGAACCGTATATTGCAGGCTTATCACCTTCGCCATACGCACCGTAATAAACGCCGTTTATACACTTAATACCGCCACGGTAAACACCGCCACGCTCAAACAACACAGCGTCGCCCTCTTTAATTTCTAATGCATAAGAAAGCTTTCTGAGTGTTTTCCATGGTGTTTCGGTAGATTTACCGTCGTTCAAGTCATTTCCTCTGTAGGAAATATAATAAATATTTCCCTTAATATCGAGCTTTTCACTTTTTGAATCAAGAACCTTGTTTCGCATAGCCTCAGCCTGAGAATCACTTTTTACAGTAAACGGTTTTATAAGATTTGCTGTATTTTTAACAGTTGGTTTATCTGCAGGGTCAACTTTAGCGTCTAAATCAAGTCCCGGTTGATTCTGTGAATCAAATGTATCTGTAGATGAAACATTGTTATCAATTTCGTTCGAGGTATTATTACCGTAAGAATTGTTATTTCCTACGGTATTTGCCGAGTCGCTTCCGGTATTTTCGTAATCAACCCATACCTTTTCTTCTTCCCAACGAGAAACCCAATAAAATTCATCCTCAGTCATTTTTGTGCAACCTGAAAATGTTGCAACAAATACTGCCAAACACATGAAAATGACAAAAGCCTTTTTCAACGAATGTAATTTCATTATTTTTCCTCCGCCTAATATGTGTTTTATTATTTTGACAAATACTTTATTTGCTCATTGGAAGAATCAACACTTTCCTGAATTTTTCCTTCATAAGATTCTAAAGTAGATTTAACCTGGTCTGCTGTACCAGCAACCAATTTCTGACGTAATTCAGAAAGCTCATTTTCGCCAAAGAAATATTTATCATCAGCATAAGAAAGTGTGTGCTCTACAACATCTTTAGCCTGTGCATCAATATAAACTTTATCAAGGTTATAATTGTTCTTATCAAGTACATAACGCAAATAATAAGGAACAGCCGCTGCATTCTTTGCACCCTGTGGAATACCGAATGCTGTGTATTCGTAGAGTAGCTGATAAGGTGTGTCAGTAGGTAGCGGAACTACGCCCAACTCGCCTCTGTCCTTTAACACTTGGTGTGTCTGGTCGCCAACTCTGGCAGCGAATGGACCTGCACCGTTAAATAAAATCTTAGCTCTTTGGAAAGATGTAGCATCGTTATTAACAGCTGAAAGACCCTTAGTATTGTAAGAAATCAATTCACTCCAACGCTTAGCAAGCTCTGGGCTAGACATATAATTCTCCCATTTGCCTGTAGCAGGGTTGTAATCGTAGTTAGCGCAACCGAACATACGAACATAAGCATTGTTGTACTGGAACGCAATTCCGTAGTAACCTGACTTATTATTGTTAGCGTTTACAAATTCTTCGCACATTGACCAAAGCTTGTTCCATGTCCAATCACTAGGATTGTTTTTCCAAATTTGATATGGATCTTTCATGTCTGCTGCCTTTAATGCACGCTTGTTGTAGTAAATCATATAAGTATCAAGAATCGCAGCATCCTTAGGTCTTATATTTACAGCATAGGTTTTACCGTCAAAAGTATAATCGTTCTTAAGTTTTTTCCACCAAATATCATCAGAAAAATCATATCCGCTATTGGTAATAGGCTGTAAGCACTTAATCTGATACATTGCATTTGAAAGCAATCTTACCATATCAGGTGAATTACCGGCAGCTATTTTTGCCGCTAATTCAGTTTGGAAAGTTTTGTAACTACCAATCTCTGTTTTAACAGTAATTCCGGTCTTCTTCTCAAATGCTGCAATTGCATCCTTTTCAATTTGAGTTTTAGGATCCCACCAATAGAAATAAGTTAATGTAGATCCTTTAAGGTTTTGTGGCATAGATGCTATAAAAGAGTCACAAGAAGAAGCATCTATTTTCTGAGTAACAACTGAACTAGTCTTATCCGCAGAGCTAGTTACCTTGTTGTTTGATGCTGTGCCGGTATTCTTGTTAGCAGATGTAGTATTAGTGTCACCTGTAGGTGAATCAATTACTTCTTCCACTAATACCTCTTCCTCGCCAACCCATTCAGAAGAACTGTCAACGGGTGTCTTTTGTCCGCAAGAACAAAACAGACTTGCAACCATTGCTATTGCAACAATTGCAGAAATAAGCTTAATAGATAAATTTGCCATGTTTTTTCCTCCTAAATTATATTAAAGCCGAAGCTTAAATTAACCTACAATACCTATACGGTCTATACTTTGTATGAATTTTCGTTGTAAGAACATATACATAACAAGCGGCGGAATTATAAACAATACGCATGCCGCCAAAGGTACCCCGTAATTTAAAATATTTGTGGAATCCATCTGTAAAACCAAATACATATGCTGTCTTATATCATTTATTACAACCGCAAGGGTACGGTTCTCATATGTATACATAACAGCCAACAGAAAATCATTCCAATGCCATATTACTGAAAATATGAAAACTGTTAGCAATGCCACACCTGATGATGGCAAAATAATTCTTAAAAATGTCTTGAACGGTCCTGCACCGTCTATCCACGCAGCTTCTTCAAGTTCTTTAGGTAATCCCTTGTAGAACTGTATGTAAATAAACATCATCAATCCACCCTTTAATCCAACACCCAAAAGCGATGGCAGGTAAAAAGCAAACGGCGTATCAATTATATTAGGACGAATATCAAGTCCCGTTATCCTATAAAACAATCCCAAAATTCCGAATAAATCCAATTGCTTAAAGGTCATCATTCTGGGAACTATAAGCATAATATCCGGAACAAGTATTGTAATAATTAAGAAAAACATCATTACGCCCTTAAAGCGCATCTTGAATCTTGCTAAACCATAAGCAAAAAGCGAGCAAGAAAACACTTCAATAACTGCGGCGCCCATTTCATAAAACAATGTATTCTTAAAATTATTAAAATAATTAGTAACTTTTAAAGCTTTGATAAAACTATCAAAAGTTGCAAATTTAGGAACCCATACCACGGTAGGGTCAGAGTAATCGGACACGGATTTCAATGCAGTGGAAATCATATAAACTAACGGATAAATTAGTATGTAAGAAAATGCAATAAGAAATATCGCCCTTAGAACCGAAACAAAAATTTGTTTAGCTCTTTTTTGTTGTTTAATATCTATCAAATTCATTGAATAACCTCCACCGCTATTACTCCCATCGTTTGAGACATAGCTTATTGTATACAGCCAACAACAACGCCATGATTATACCAACGAATACGAAATAAAGCCATAAAATTGCAGAGCCTTGATCATAGCTTTGCTTTCTTATAAGCTCAACTGCTCGGTCAACTGTGCTACTGTTTTCTACAAATAGTTCAACCATTGTATAAAAAGAAACCAAAAGAATAGTTCTGCCAAGCATAGGCACGGTTATGTACCAGAATTCTTCCCAAATTGAAGCGCCTTCAACCTTGCTTACTTCGTAAAGCTGTGCGGGTATTGTCTGTAATCCCGAAACAAAGAGTAATATTTGAATACCGCAGCTCCATATCAAGTTAAAGATATTTGAAAGATAGCCAGACAAAAAGTTGTTAAGACTTTGTGGAAAATCTAAACGGTAAAGAATATCTTGAAAATGTATAACCTGCATGTATGCCGCTGCTGCAGAGTCTGCACCGCCAAA
>JAZREW010000118.1:0-4942 GCA_045661005.1 Acutalibacteraceae bacterium
GGTCAGGTTACACAGACTTCACCTTACGGCAGAGATACTGACCATTGCGGTTTCCCAATCAGAGTTTGTGAAATGCTTGCTACTCTTGATGGTCCTGAATATTTAGAGCGTGTTGCTGTTAACAATGTTAAGAATGTTAAAAATGCTAAAAAAGCAATTAAAAAGGCTTTCCAGAACCAAGTAGAAGGCAAAGGCTTCTCACTTGTTGAGGTTGTTTCAAGCTGTCCTACAAACTGGGGTATGACTCCACAAAAGCCACTTGAATGGATTGATGAAAAAATGATTCCTTATTATCCTTTAGGTGTATATAAGGATCGTTCCGCAAAGGAGGCAGAATAATATGGGTACAACACAATTTTTATTTGCCGGCTTTGGCGGTCAAGGTATTTTGTTCTCAGGTAAGTTTTTAGCTTACAAGGGTCTTGTAGAGGATAAGCAGGTTAGCTGGTTACCTTCCTACGGTCCTGAAATGCGTGGCGGTACTGCAAGCTGTTCTGTAATTTTAAGTGATACTCCGGTTGGTTCACCAATAGTTTCAAAACCCGATGTTTTGATTGCTATGAATCTTCCTTCACTTGATAAATATGAAGACGCAGTAGTGCCAGGTGGTACAATTTATGTTGATTCAACACTTATCGAACGTAAGGTTAAGCGTACAGATGTCACAGTACATTATATTCCTGCAACCGGTCTTGCAGGCGAAAATGGTATGCCTACACTTGCAAATATGATAATTGTTGGTAAAATACTCGGCGAAATGAATGAGTATAACGAAGAGGGCATTAATGCGGCTCTTGGCAAGGTTATATCAGCACGTCATGCTGATAAGCTTGGTTTAAATCTTAAGGCTTTAGAAATAGGCCGAGATAACTAAGAGGTGTTTAAAATGGAAATTAAAATCACAAAAGCACAAACACTTAAAGAAAAGCCTGATAGTTCTTCTTTAGGTTTTGGTAAAATTTTTACTGACCACATGTTTATGATCGATTGGAATGATGAAAAGGGTTGGTACAATGCTCGTATAGTACCTTTTGAGAACATTTCTCTTCATCCCGCATCAACTGTTCTTCATTACGGTTCAGAAATATTTGAAGGCTTAAAGGCTTATCGCCGTAAAGATGGTAAGGTGCAGATGTTTAGACCAATCGAAAACATTCGCCGTATGAACCGTTCAGCAGAAAGACTTTGCTTGCCACAAATCCCTGAAGAAGATGCATTACAGATTCTCGAAACATTTGTTAGTGTTGAACAAGATTGGACTCCTTCTGCCGATGGTACTTCACTATATCTTCGTCCTTTTATGTTTGGTAACGATGAGTCACTTGGTGTTCATGCAGTTCACAATGCAACTTACGTAATTATTGCATCACCTGTTGGTAGCTATTATAAAGAGGGCATTAACCCTGTTAAGATTATGATAGAGGATGAGGATGTTCGTGCTGTACGTGGCGGTACAGGTTACGCTAAATGTGGCGGTAACTATGCCGCATCTAACAGAGCAGGCCAGCGTGCAGAACAAAAGGGTTACTCACAGGTTTTATGGCTTGACGGTGTAGAACGCAAGTACATTGAAGAAGTTGGCGCTATGAACGTTATGTTTAAAATTGGCGACGAAATCGTTACTCCAATGCTTTCAGGTTCTATATTACCCGGTATTAGTAGAATGTCTTGTATAGAAGTGCTTAAGAAAGAGGGCTACAAGGTTAGCGAACGTTTACTTAGCATTGATGAGCTTGATGTAGCACTCAAAAACGGCACTTTAAAAGAGGCTTGGGGTTGTGGTACTGCAGCTGTTGTATCACCAATTGGCGAGCTTTGCTACAAGGATGTTAAGTATACAATAAACAATGGTGAAATCGGCACAGTTACTCAAAAGCTTTACGATACTTTAACAGGTATTCAGTGGGGAAAAATTGAGGATACATTTGGCTGGATTCACGAAGTAAAATAATTTTTAAATTTTAAACCGATTGCAAAAGCAATCGGTTTCTTTTTATTAAATAAAAATTGACAAAACAGGTAAAATTGAGTATAATATATATAATTGATTTTATTGTGTAATAATATAAAGGTAGTTAAAAGTCTATTATTGTTTGACGGGAGTTGCCTTATTTGGAAAAATTTGTAATTAACGGCGGCAAAGCACTTAAAGGCGAAGTAAAAATCAGCGGTGCTAAAAATGCTGCGGTGGCTATTCTACCGGCTGTTATGTTGGCAGATAGTCCCTGTGTTATTGAAAATCTTCCCGATATTTCAGATGTCACAGCTATTCTTCATGTTATGAAATGCTTGGGTGCTGAAATTCGGCTTATAAATAAATCTTGTGTGGAAATTAATCCTAAACATATAAATTCCTTTGTTGTTTCTAAAGAAATGGCAGAGGGTATGCGTGCATCCAGCTATTTTTTAGGCGCTTTACTTGGAAGAATGAATCGTGCTCGTGTAGCGCCTCCCGGTGGTTGTAATTTTGGTGTTAGACCAATTGACCAACATATTAAAGGCTTTGAAGCTTTGGGCGCTGAGATGACAATCGAAAACGGCATGGTTGATGGTAAAGCAGGGGCACTTAGAGGCGCTTCAATTTACCTTGATGTTGTATCAGTCGGTGCTACAATCAATATTATGTTAGCCGCTGTTAAAGCTAAGGGATTAACCGTTATTGAAAATGCGGCTCGTGAACCTCATATTGTTGACCTTGCGAATTTCTTAAATTCTATGGGCGCTAATATTATGGGTGCCGGTACAGGTATGATAAAAATACGTGGTGTTGATACTTTAAAAGGCACATCCTACAGTATTATTCCTGACCAAATTGAAGCTGGAACCTATATGGCAGCTGCTGTTGGTACTATGGGTGATGTGTTGATTTCTAACGTAACACCTAAGCATCTTGAATCAATTATTGCTAAATTCCGTGAAATAGGTGCTGAAATTACAGAATTTGATGAATCTGTGCGTGTTACAATGCGTAATCGTCCTAAAAAATGCAATGTTAAAACAATGCCGCATCCCGGTTTTCCTACCGATATGCAACCTCAAATTGCTACAGTTTTATCTATTGCGGATGGGACAAGTATTGTAACCGAAGGTGTATGGGATAGTCGCTTCCGTTATGTTGACCAGTTGACAATAATGGGCGCAGATGTTCAGGTTGACGGTAAAATGGCAGTTTTAACCGGTGTTAAAAATCTTAATCCTGCACCTGTTAAGGCGGTAGACCTTAGAGCAGGGGCGGCTATGATAATTGCCGGACTTATGACTGAGGGTATTACCGAAATTGAAGATATAATTTATATCGACCGTGGCTACGAATACGTTGTTGAAAAGTTTTCTGCTTTAGGTGCTGATATTAAACGTGTGCCTATTTTAGAAGATAAACTAGTATATAAACAAGCATAAGAATTAATGAATTGTGTGGTAGAATTTTCTGCCACACATTTTTAAAAGGAGAAAAAAATGTCTAGAATTTGTCCGCTTTACAGCGGTTCAACAGGTAACAGTACATATATTGGCACACAAAACGGCGGTATACTTGTAGATGCCGGAGCTTCTATGAAAGGCATTTGCGCCGCTTTAGAACGTGCTGGTGGTAGCTTAGAAGAGATTAAAGCTATAGCGGTGACACACGAGCATACTGACCACATTAAAGGCTTAAAAACCTTTTTAAATAAATCTAACGCTAAGCTAATCGCTAGTAGAGAAACACTTGAAACATTAATTTCATTAAATAGCGTACCTGAAAAAACAGAAGTTGTAGCTATTGATAATGATGATATTGAAATTAACGGTATTTCAATTAAACGTTTTGCAACTAGTCACGATTGCGTAGGCTCTAGCGGGTATAGTTTTGTATTGCCGGATAACAAAAAAGTTACTGTTTGTACTGATTTAGGTATTGTAACAGATGATGTACGTAACGCTATAATCGGTAGTGATGTTTTACTTTTTGAATCTAACCATGATATTGAAATGCTAAAAAAAGGACCATATCCTCCACTATTAAAGGTTAGAATAATGTCCGAAAAAGGGCATATTTCTAACGTTTCTTGCGCCAGTGAATTGGCACATTTTTTAAAAAGCGGAACTTTAAGATTTATATTAGGTCATTTAAGCCAAAAAAACAACACACCGCTTTTAGCCAAAAGTTGTGCCGAAGCGGCGCTTATGGATATTGGCGCTAAAAACGGTATTGATTATATTTTAACAGTTGCTAATGATACAAATAATGGAGTGATGGTATTTTGATAAAGATTACTTTAATTGCTTTGGGTAAACTTAAAGAAAAGTACCTTGTCGACGCAGTAAAGGAATATGAAAAAAGGCTTTCAAGGTACTGTAGCTTTAATATTATAGAGTTAGAGCCTGTGAAATTGCCCGATAAACCCTCACAGTCAGAGATTGACAATGCCTTAGATAAAGAGGCAGAAAACATTTTTAAAAAGCTACCACATAATTGTACTGTTATTTCACTTTGTGTTGAGGGCAAACCTATGTCTAGCGAGCAATTTGCTAAACGAATAGGAGAACAATCGAACTTTGGTAAAAATATTGCTTTGATTATCGGTAGTTCATACGGGTTGAGTGATAAGGTTAAACAAAATAGCGATATAAGGTTATCTGTATCTGAAATGACCTTTCCACATCAGTTATTTAGAGTTATGCTTTTAGAACAAATCTACAGAGCTTTTAAAATTAACGAGGGTTCTTCATACCATAAATAAAAAACAGCAGGGACCTGCTGTTTTTTATCTTAATAATATTTATTTATAAATTCTATTAATGGTGTATTATCCTCAAGTCCGTGGGGATGATGGTCGCAATCCTTTTTAACTATTTCGGTTAAATTACCGTTGTTGGCTTTAAAGAAATCTGATATAATTTTTCCGTTTTCTAAATAAGGAACAACCGAGTCACTATCACCGCAGACTAAGAATATGGGTAT
>JAZREW010000119.1:0-11051 GCA_045661005.1 Acutalibacteraceae bacterium
TAATGCAGGCTTATCCTGATGAAATCGGTAAAATGGACTTTAAACATCGCCGTGATGCTTATTGCGGAAAATTCTCTGTTACAGATGTTTTTGAACAATACAAAGTTCCATATACCGTATTAAAACCACACGTAGTTCATCCTCTAACACCCGCATTTACCCAAAATCTTCATGATTTTGCCGCTATTTGCCGTGTTGTAAATGGTATGAAACGTTTTACTATAGGTTGCATAGGTGCCAGAACCACCGCATTTAAAACCGTTCGTTTTGACGAAATTACAATGCAACGCCATGGTATTAATGTAGAATCATTTGACCTTTCAGAGCTTTTTGAATTGGTTCGTGCTAAGGCAGATGATGACAGCGCTGTCTTAGAAAAAATGGCAACACTTGAAAAATACACAGATTTTTCTGCTGTTCCGCTTGAAAAGAAAATTATGCTTTCAAAAATCAGCGTAGTAATTGACGAATATATCGATACTTATCACCTTGATGCAATTGCGCTTCGTTGTTGGAACGAAATGGAAACATATTTACGTGTTTGCCCATGTGTATTGATTTCTGAGCTTAATGACCGTGGCATAACTGCTTCTTGTGAGATTGATATGTGCTCTGCTATTACAATGCGTGCACTTTCACTTGCTACCGAAGGTCCTGCGGCTTGTCTTGACTGGAACAACAACTACGGCGACGATCCTGACAAGGTAATTCTTTTGCACTGCGGTTCTACTGCACAAAAGCTTATGAAAGAAATGGGAACAGTTACATCACATAAGATGTTTGACAAAACTGACCCAGGTAGCGGTTGGGGAACCAATGAAGGCCGTATTGCAGCATTCCCGATGACCTTCTCAAACTGTAAAACGGAAAATGGTAAAATCACCATATATGCAAGTGAAGGTGAATTTACTGATGATAATATTGAAAAAGAATTTTTCGGTTGCGGCGGTGTAGCTAAAATTGATGATCTACAAAACAAGCTTATTAAGCTTGCACGTGGTGGATTTAAACACCATACCACCGTTGCTAACGGACATGTTAAGAGTATTTTAGAAGAAGCATTTAAATATTATCTTGGTTACGACCTTGTAAGTATTGAGGACTAATTTATGATTATTGGCGGACTTGATGTAGGTACAACCGGTTGTAAAATTGTTTTATATAACGATAATGCCAAGCTTTTAAATACATATTATTACGAATATAACGTAGTTCATAAAAACGGTCAGCACGAAATAGATTTTACCGATGTTAGAAACGGTGTGTTACAGCTTCTTAAAGAGGCTACAAGCGAGTATAAAATTGATGCTTTAGGCGTTACAAGCTTTGGCGAAACCTTTGCCATGCTTGATGAAAACGACAATATTTTAGCCCCTTCTATGCTATACACCGATCCCAGAGGTATAGAAGAATGTGAATTTCTTTGCGATAAATTCGGCAAAAAAGAATTGACATTACTTACCGGTGTTGAACCTCACCCAATGTACAGTATTGCAAAAATTTTATGGCACAAAAATAATACTAAAGCTTTTGAAAACTGCAAACGAATACTTTTAGGCGAAGACTTCATAGTTTACTGTTTAACGAGTGTTGCACAAATCGATTATTCGCTAGCGGCTCGTACTGCGGCTTTCGATATTGAAAACAAATGCTGGGCGCAATCGATTTTTGATGTTGCCAATGTTGATGTTAACCTTATGTCTAAGCCTGTTCCCACAGGTAGTGTTGCAGGTAAGATTACCGAAAATATCAAAGCATTACTCGGTATTGACTATGACATAACTATTGTTAACGGATGTCACGACCAAGTAGCTGGTATGATTGGTTCGGGTGTTTTTAATACCAATCAAGCAATGGACGGAACGGGTACCGTAGAGTGTATACCGGTAGTTTTGGAAAACAAACCTACTAATTTAGAATTTTACAACGGCGGTTATTCGGTAGTTCCATATTTAAACAATAACTATGCGTGCTATGCTTTTTCTTTTACAGGTGGCGCCACTTTAAAGTGGTTCAGAGATAATTTTGCCGAACTTGAAAACGAAACTGCAAAAAGCAAAAATCAAAATGTTTATGCTATGCTTGATAATCTTGTTGCACAAAATCCCACGGGTATTCTGGTGCTTCCCCACTTTGCAGGTGCGGCAACTCCTTATATGGACAATGATTCTAAAGCGGCTTTTGTTGGTATAACTCTTGAAACTACAAAGCTTGATTTATACAAAGCTTTAATGGAAGGTACATCCTACGAAATGCTTTTAAACTTCAATACTATGAAATCACTAACAGGTGAAATAGATGAAATAAAAGCAACCGGTGGCGGAGCTACCTCGGATGTATGGCTACAGATTAAAGCTGATATTTTAAATACCGAAATTACCGCTCTTTCATGTAACGAAATAGGCGCTACAGGTACTGCGGCATTAGCTGGTATTGCAGTTGGTGCATTTTCAAATCTTGAAGACACCATTTCACAAATGGTTACCACACGCAAAATATTTACACCAAATACCCAAAACCATACTATTTACGCTGAACTTTACAAAAAATATGCGAATTTATATAATGCTATAAAGGGGTTATAAAAATGAATCACTATGTTGGAAACAGTTTACAAACAAGAGGTGCCGAAGAATATGTACTGCAAGGCGCAAAAGGTCAGGGTATGCATTTTCTATACATACGCAATGGCTTAGGTCTTGAGGTATGGATTTCGCTTGATCGTTGCGGTGACATTTCACGTGTAAGCTTTAAAGGCGATAACATGGGTTACTTCGCACCATGTGGATATGTTGCTCCACAATTTTATGATAATAAAGGTCTAGGTTTTTTAAAATCTTTTACTGCAGGCTTTTTTACCACTTGCGGTTTAACTGCGGTTGGTTCTCCATGTGTTGATAACGGCGAAGAATTGCCGCTACACGGAACCATTTCGCACATTCCCGCAGTATTAAACGGCATTGAAGAAAGTGAAAATGAGCTTAAGGTAAAGCTAACCGTAAGCGATGCTGTGATTTTTGGCGTAAAGCTTGTTATGGAAAGAACTTATAGCTTTTCATATACAAGTAATCAGTTCACCGTATCAGATACAGTGAAAAATTGCGGTGATAACGAAACACCGTATATGATAATGTATCATTGCAATATGGGTTATCCCCTGCTTTCTGAAAACAGTATTGTTAAAATCCCTAACAGTAGTATTACACCCCGAGATGCAGAAGCTGAAAAGTATTTATCTACCGCTTTAGAAATGGAAAAACCCCAAGCCAACTTTGTAGAGCGTTGCTACTACTATAATGTTTTAGAAAAAAACAATATAGCAACTGTAGGTATATACAATAAAGATATTGCAAAAGGTGTTATTTTCAATTATGAAAAAGAAAACCTACCCTGCTTTACGGAATGGAAAATGATGGGCAAAACAGATTATGTTTTAGGTTTAGAACCCGGTAACTGCACACCGGATGGCAGAGATATTTTGCGTAAGAACGGAACGCTTAAATTCTTACAACCTGAACAAAGCTGTACTACAACAGTTGAGTTCGATTTTATAACTGATATTAATGATTTTGAAGGAGCTTTTTAAATGCTGGTTAATTTAAAAGAAATATTAAAAATTGCTGAAGAAAAGAAAATAGCAGTCGGTTGCTTTAATTCACCCGATTTATCCTGCTTGCGAGCCGTAATTGGTGCGGCTGAAGAAACAGGCTGTCCTGTAGTGCTTACACATGCACAGTTACACGAAGAAAAAGGCTTGTGTACTATGGAAGAAGTAGCCCCCATGATGATTTGGTACGCTAAAAAAGCTACTGTGCCGGTATGTGTTCATCTTGACCACGGTACTGATATAGAATATATCCGTCGTGGTTTAGAGCTAGGCTTTACTTCTGTTATGTATGACGGTTCTGAATTACCGCTTGAAGAAAACATCGCTAATACAAAAACAGTTGTTGAAATGGCCGCAGCTTTTGGCGCTTCTGTTGAGGCAGAGTTAGGATCTATGGGCGCACGTGGCGGCGGTTTTGGCGGCGCTACAACCGTAAGTGCTGATGATAAGCGTGTTTCAATTTACACCGAACCATCAGTTGCGGCTGACTTTGTAAAAGAAACAGGCGTTGATGCTTTAGCTTGTGCTTTCGGTACTGCACACGGTTTTTACAGTAGTGTACCTAAGTTAGATTTTGAACGTGTTTCTGCTTTGAGAGAATCTATGAACGGCTTACCTATTGTTATGCACGGTGGTTCAGGTGTAAGCAACGAAGACTACACCGAGGTTATAAAACGTGGTGTACGCAAGGTTAACTATTACACCTATATGGCAAAAGCCGGTGCCGAAGCGGTTTCTAACAAACAGTACACACAGTTCCACGATGTATTGAAAGATGCTGAAAACGCTATGAAAGAGAACGTTATTAACGCAATAAAGGTATTTTCAAATCTATAAAGGTGGATTAATTATGAACTATAAAAAAATAGCTTATGTAGATAAGCCTATCTCTCCTATTGTGTTTGGAACAGCTACGCCTGCTTTGTTTGCCGCAATTGAAAAAGACAGACCTGATATAGAAGAATGTCGTGAAAAGGCTTTCAAGCTTATGGATGATGTTTTTGACGCAGGCATAAATTGCTTTGACTGTTCAGACCATTATGGTGAAGAAATTTTAGGCGAATGGATAGAGCTTAGAGGTATTCGTGATAAAACCGTTATATTCTCTAAGTGTGCACATCCTAACGAATGGCGTGACCGTGTTACAGATTTTGATATTCTTTACGATATTCACAATGCATTAAAAAAGCTACGTACCGATTATGTAGATATTTATATGCTACACAGAGATAACCCACAGGTGCCCGTTAGCATAATTGTAGATACTATGAACCGTCTGTACGATGAGGGTAAAATCGGTGCATTTGGTGGTTCTAACTGGACACATCAGCGTATTGAAGAGGCTAACGAATATGCCGCAAAGCATAATCTTATTCCTTTTACAGTTTCAAGCCCTAACTTTGGTCTTGCTGAGCAGGTAGACAATCCTTGGGTTGGAAACTGCACCACCCTTTCAGGCCCAGAAAACAAAGAAGCTCGCAAATGGTATAAAGAAAACAATATTGCTGTTTTTGCTTATTCTGCTTTGGCACGAGGATTTTTCTCGGGCGCATTTAAGAGTGATGAACCTGAAAAAGCCAAAGAAATTCTGGACGAAGCAGGAATTAAAGGTTATTATTGTGAAAACAATATTGAACGTTTGCGCCGTGCTGAAATTTTAGCCGAGAAAAAAGGCGTTAGTGTTGCACAAATTGCATTGGCGTGGTTATTTAGCAATCCGCTTCAACCGTTCTTATTAACAAGTCCCGTAAACGAAAAGCAAATTGCAGAAAATGTTGCTTCAGAAAATATTAAATTAACAAGTGATGAGGTTCTTTGGTTGGACCTTGAAATATAAAAAAGGAGTAATCGCAATGAACAAGTACGAAATTTTAGAACAAAAATTGGCTGAAAGAAAAAAAGTTTTAGGCACAACAATGTCTATGATTAATAGTCCTATAGTTATTGAAAAAATGAACCGTGATGATTTGGATTTCATTCTTTTTGATGCTGAACACGGTATTTTCAATAATGAAAATCTTATTCCCGCATTACAGGTTTGCAGACTTATGGGTCTTCCATCTTTCGTTCGTATTCCTGACTGTAAATATCACCTTATAGCACGTGCTATCGATTTAGGTGCAGATGGTATTATGCTACCCAGAACAGAACGCTTAGAACAGGTAAAAGAAGCTATTGAATCACTTCGCTTTGCTCCTGTTGGCAGAACAGGTTGCGGCGGTCATGGTCAGTTCAAAAAAGGCGAAGGCTATGAAGGTTTCCAAAAGAGCAGATACCTATTTGTTCAGATTGAATCTCAACCAGGAATAGACATTTTGCCTGAAATTATTGAAAAATACGGTAACGAAATAGCAGGCATTATTATAGGACCATACGATATGTCTGTTATGCTCGGTACACCATTCCAAATCAGAAGCGATGTTATGATAGAGGCAGTTCAAAAGGTATTCGATATTTGTAACGAGCGCAATATGTCTTGCGGTATTTTCTGTGATGATGAAGTTCTTTCTAAAAAATATCGTGAAATGGGCGCTAACGTTCTTTGGGCTTGTACCGATTCTAATTTCTTCTTCAGAGGTTACAATCAAGTATTTGATGCTTTATCAGAAATGGAGTAAATTGTATGAAAATAGTTGTTTTAGATAAACCACGTGAAAACCCCGGCGAAATTGATTGGTCTGCTTTAAACGAGCTAGGCGAAGTTGAAATGAACCAACGTGTTCCTCAAAACGAAGCTTTAGAGCATATTAAAGATGCCGACATTGTTTTACTTAACAAAACAAACATTACTGAAGAAATGATTAAAGAATGTAAAAATCTTAAATTTATTTCAGTAATAGCTACCGGATACAACACAGTTGATGTTAACGCCGCAAGAAAATACGGTATTCCCGTTTCTAACGTACCTTCTTACGGTACTGAGGGTATTGGTCAGCACGCTTTTGCTTTGCTTATGGAAATAACCAACCATGTTGGCTATCACGATGCCGAGGTGCGCAAAGGCCGTAAAGCAGGTCCTGAAGATTGGTGCTTTTGGGATTACCCATCAATAGAGCTTGAAAATAAAACCATGGGTATTGTAGGTTGCGGACGTATTGGCCAGATTATGGCACGTGGCGGACAAGCTTTTGGTATGAATATTTTAGCTTATGATACCTATAAAAACCCGGAATTAGAGGGCGAAAACTTTAGATACTGCGAGCTTGACGAGCTTTTGGCTAAATCAGATGTAATTTCACTTCATTGCCCACTATTCCCCGAAACAGAAAATATGATTAATGCTGAAACTATTGCAAAAATGAAGGATGGCGTTATTCTTATCAACAACAGCCGTGGCGCTTTAATTGATGAGCAGGCTTTAGCCGATGCATTAAATAGTGGCAAAATTTATGCGGCAGGTCTTGACGCAGTAAGAAATGAACCTATAAGCGAAGATAATCCTTTATTAACAGCTATAAACTGCTTTATTACCCCACATATAAGTTGGACAGCTGTAGAAGGTAGACAACGTCTTGCTACCTTTGCTATTGACAATATTAAGGCTTTCTTAAACGGCAAGCCTACAAATATAGTAAACGAGGGATAATTATGGTTTGGGACGGTTATGTAAAACCTTTTAAAATATTCGGCAACTTATACTTTGTCGGTACCGAGCCTGCTTCTACACATCTTATAGATACAGGCGATGGTCTTATTATACTTGACACAGGGTATCAGCATTCGCTATATTTGGTTTTAAACAACATTTGGGAACTTGGCTTTAATCCGTATGATATTAAGTATTTAGTGCACACACACGGTCATATAGACCATTTTGGCGGCACTCAAGCATTGGTTAAGCTTACAGGCGCTAAAACCTTTATTGGTGCGCCGGACGAAGATTACTGCACCGGCAAGCTAGACCTTTCATACGCAAAAGAGCTTGGTATGCAATTTAAAGAAACCTTTAAGCCGGATGTTTTATTGAATGACGGCGATGTAATAAAGCTTGGCAACACTGAAATTACCTGTGTTGCAACTCCGGGTCATACACCGGGTGCTATGTCTTACTTCTTTGACGTTACCGACGGAAAAGAAACTTTCCGAACAGGTCTTCACGGCGGTATGGGAATTAATACTATGTGTGCATCATTTTTAGACAAATATAATCTTTCTTATGATTGCAGAGAAAACTTTCTTAACGCAATGGATAGATTAAACCAAGAAAAAGTAGATATTTTTCTTGGTAACCATATGCAACATAATCATACTTTAGAAAGACGAGAAAAAGTTCTAAACGGCGATAAATACGCTTTTGTCAACAAAGAAGAATGGACCGGATACAACGAGTTTTGCAAACAAAACCTGTTGAATATGATTGAAAAAGAAGCCAAAAACTCATAATTGTAAAATACATATTAAAAATGACCTGAAGTTAAACTTCAGGTCATTTTTATTCTTTTAAACTTTACTCAAGTAATGTTAATACAACAACCGCTGTAACAAGCCCCTATTCCCTTTCATATAATATATTGCCAACACAAATTTGGTAATAAAAATTTCGAAGGAATAATATGGCTGTTTTTACAAACCAAGCAACGTTGACTTATAATGGCGTAAGCACAAATTCCAACATTGCTTTTGGCGAGATATTGGACGTGTTAGCTGTAACCAAAACGTCGGTATAAGGCAGTTACGCTCCTGGCGATACTGTAACTTATGCCGTTTCTTTAAGAAATACAGGCGGTAATTCTTTAGCAAACCTTACCATTACCGATGACTTAGGCGCCTACACTTACGATGGCGGCACCGTTTATCCGTTAACCTATGTAAATGGCTCTGCTTTATATTTTGTTAACGGTGTATTACAACCCGCACCTGCAGTAACAGCAGGACCACCCTTAAGCATTACAGGTATAACAATCCCCGCAAATGGCGATGTTGTCATAGTTTATCAAGCTACCGCAAATGCTTATGCTAACCCAGAGGCTGGTGGTGCCGTTGTTAACACCGTTACCGTTACGGGCGACGGCTAGAGCGCACCTGTAACCGCTACTGCTACAGTTGACGCCGAAACCGCAGCAAACCTTTCAATTTCAAAATCAATCACACCTTCACAAGTGGTTGATAATGACCGTGTAACCTATACCTTCATTATTCAAAACTCAGGTAACGAAGCAGTTCTTGCTACTGATGACGCAACAATAAGCGACTTGTTTAACCCGATTTTATCAGCTTTAGCAGTAACATTTGAAGGAACAACCTAGACCGAGGGTACAGAATACACCTATGACGAAACAACAGGACAATTTGCTACAGTTGCAGGAAATATTACAGTTCCCGCCGCAACCTATACAAGAGATACCACAACCGGCGAGTATATTCTAACTCCAGGTATTGCAACACTTGTAGTAACAGGAACAGTATAATATCACTTTACAATTAGTATAAAATAAAAGAATTACGGAGCGGTAGCACCGCTCTGCATTATGCAAAAAAGGCTTGGAGAAATCTCCAGGCCTTTTAATTAAGAATTACGCATTCAGAATTCCGAATTACTTATTAAGTGCTTCGTCAACTGCAACTGCTTAATTACAATCCAAGAAATTTCTTTTTCTTTGCCTCATATTCTTCAGTCGTTAATATTCCATGATCATAAAGATCTTTGAGACGTATTAATTGCTCATAATATTCTTGCGAGCAACCATATGTTTTTTTGAATTTTCTTTTTTTACGAGCTTTGGAAGTAAAAACAATCAAAATCACACTTATGGGAATAGAAAAAATAATTAAGAGATATACTAACAGAAAAACAGGATTCGAAGTGCTCATTTCAAACCTCCTACAAAAAACTGCCTGAAATTAAACTTCAGGCAGTTAGTTTTAAAATTACTTATTAAGAGCTTCGTTAACTGCAACTGCACAAGCAACAGTCATACCAACCATTGGGTTGTTACCTGCACCGATAAGACCCATCATCTCAACATGAGCAGGAACTGAAGAAGAACCTGCGAACTGAGCGTCTGAGTGCATACGACCCATAGTATCGGTCATTCCGTAAGAAGCAGGACCAGCAGCCATATTATCGGGATGCAATGTACGACCTGTACCGCCGCCTGATGCTACTGAGAAGTACTTCTTGCCCTGTTCGATACATTCTTTCTTGTAAGTACCTGCAACAGGATGCTGGAAGCGGGTTGGGTTGGTTGAGTTACCTGTGATAGAAACATCAACACCCTCTTTGTGCATGATAGCAACGCCTTCACGAACATCGTCAGCACCATAGCAACGAACCTTTGCACGCTCGCCGTTTGAGTAAGCGGTTTCTTCAACTATTGCAAGTTCACCTGTGTAGTAATCAAACTTAGTTTGAACATAGGTAAAGCCGTTGATACGTGAAATAATTTTAGCAGCGTCCTTACCGAGACCGTTAAGAACAACTCTTAAAGGCTCTTTACGAGCTTTGTTAGCGCTACGTGCAAGACCGATAGCACCTTCAGCAGCAGCGAAAGATTCGTGACCTGCCAAGAATGCGAAACACTTAGTCTCTTCACGTAAAAGCATAGCGCCGAGGTTACCGTGGCCAAGACCAACCTTACGGTCGTCAGCAACAGAACCGGGGATGCAGAAAGACTGGAGACCTACACCGATTTTCTCAGCAGCCTCAGCAGCGCTCTTAACTTCATCCTTAATAGCGATAGCGCAACCTACAACGTAAGCCCAAGCAGCGTTTTCAAAGCAGATAGGCTGAATGCCTTTAACGATGTTATAAGCATCTACGCCTGCTTTATCGCAGATTTCCTTAGCCTCTTCAATGGAAGAAATGCCGTGCTTTGCAAGCTCTGCGTTTATTTGATTTATTCTTCTATCATAACTTTCAAATAATGCCATTGTTCATTTCCTCCCTAATTATTCTTCACGTGGGTCGAGAAGCTTTGCAGCATCGTCAACACGTCCGTACTGGCCGCTAGCTTTTTCTAAAGCTTCGTTAGCGTCCATACCCTTTTTAATCATATCCATCATCTTGCCGAGGTGAACGAACTTGTAACCGATAATGGTATCGTTTTCGTCAACAGCAATCTTGGTGATGTAGCCTTCAGCAAGCTCTAAGTAACGGGGACCCTTTGCAAGTGTTGCATAGGTAGTACCGCACTGTGAGCGAAGACCCTTACCCAAGTCTTCAAGACCTGCACCGATTGGCAAACCGTCTTCAGAGAAAGCGGTCTGTGTTCTACCGTAAACAATCTGTAAGAAAAGTTCACGCATAGCGGTGTTGATAGCGTCGCACACAAGGTCAGTATTAAGAGCTTCGAGAATTGTTTTACCAACAAGAATTTCAGAAGCCATAGCTGCAGAGTGGGTCATACCCGAGCAACCAATGGTTTCAACCAAAGCCTCTTGAATGATACCCTCTTTAACGTTGAGTGTTAATTTACAGGTTCCCTGCTGAGGAGCGCACCAGCCG
>JAZREW010000120.1:0-5122 GCA_045661005.1 Acutalibacteraceae bacterium
GTTCACAAAGCATTTGTGCAAGTTTAACGCAAGGTTCGGAAAAATATAGGTTTGATGTGTGTTGCAGTGTGCCTAATTGCTCGGTAACGGCATGCACCCATTCATCGTCACACATACCAAAGGTATTTACTGCAATACCTGTACCTAAATCTATATATTCTTTACCGTCTTCGTCATAAACTAAAGAACCCTTGCCCGATTTCAGCACTATAGGAAAACGGGCATAGGTGTTAGCTATATAAAGACTGTCTTTTTCTTTAATATTCATTATTTTTATCCTCTATAACCATTGTACCGGCGCCCTCGTCGGTAAGTGTTTCAATAAGTAATGAATGTGGCACTCTGCCATCCATTATAAATACCTTTTTAACACCCTTTTTGATAGCCTCAATACAACATTCAACCTTAGGTATCATACCGCCTGAGATTGTACCATCCTCAAAAAGTTTCTGAGCGTCATTCAAATCTATAACAGGAATAAGTGACTCAGGATTATCCTTATCCTTTAAAATACCCGCAATATCGGTCATAGAAATAAGACTTTCAGCCTCTAATGCACCCGCAATATAAGCTGCTGCAGTATCTGCATTAATGTTATAAACATTACCATCTTTATCGCAACCTACAGTAGACACAACAGGTATATATTTGTGGGCAAGTAAATCAAGAATAGGTTTAACATTAACATTTGTAATTCTGCCTACAAAACCCAATCGTTCATCCTTAACCTCAGACTCAATAAGATGAGCATCTATACCCGAAATACCAACAGCATTACCGCCCTTAGTACCAAGCAAATTAACAAGACTTTTATTAATTTTACCAGCAAGCACCATTTGAACAATTTCTGCTGTTTCTTTATCGGTAACACGAAGTCCATCTACAAAAACCGATTCTTTACCAACCTTCTTTAAAGTATCGGTAATTTCAGGGCCGCCACCGTGAACGAGAACAACCTTAACACCTACAAGTCTTAAAAGAACAATATCCTCCATAACCTGTTGTTTAAGATCTTCGTTTATCATAGCGTTACCGCCGTATTTTACAACTACTATTTTACCGTAGTATTTTTGAATATACGGAAGCGCTTGGGTTAGCACTTCTGCTCTTTGAGCGTTTGTAATGTTTAAAGACATAATTTACAGCCTTTCTATTTTTATAAAGTATTACCGTGGGTGATTTTTAACCCCTTTTTTAGTTTGAGGAAAAATCGTTCACAACGCTGATTTCTGCGAGCTTTGTCGTATTTTTATACTACTGCGAGCGAGAAACTGTGTTGTGGGCGATTTTAACCAAACTATGTTCGGTAATCACCGTTTATTTTTACGTAATCATAGGTCAAATCGCAACCCCATGCGGTTGAAGAAAATTCACCGTCATTAAGTGCAACTATAATTTCAATTTCGCTTTCAAGTAGAATTTCTTTTGCTATTTCTTCAGAAAAATCCACTCCTGCACCGTTTGTGCATACAACAATCTCGCCTTTAGGCGACTTGAATGAAACATCGATTTTAGTTACATCAACATTAGCACCCGAATAACCAATAGCACAAAGCACTCTGCCCCAGTTAGCATCGGCACCGAACATAGCCGCTTTTGTAAGTGATGAGCAAATAACCGATTTTCAAACAGTTTTTGCAATTTCTAAACTCTTAGCACCGCTTACTTTACATTCAAGAAGCTTTGTAGCACCCTCACCATCACCGGCTATTTTACGGCAAAGATTAACTGTAACTGTGTTAAGTGCTTTCATAAACTCATCAAAAGCTTCACCGTCGGCTACAATTTCATCATTTTCTGCCATACCGTTAGCCATAACACAAACCATATCGTTTGTAGAGGTATCACCATCAACACTAACCATATTGAATGTAGTTGTTATATCGGTAGACAAAGCCTTTTGAAGCATATCAGAGCTTATTGCACAGTCAGTAGTAATGAAAACAAGCATTGTAGCCATATTAGGATGTATCATACCAGAACCCTTAGCAATGCCGCCTATTTTACATTCCTTACCGCCAATATTAAAGCTTACGGCTACCTCTTTCATTTTAGTATCGGTAGTCATAATACCCTCAGCCGCAGCGGCGCTGTTATCGTAAGCCAAGCCGTTTACAAGCTCGGGTATACCGTTCTTTATAGGCTCTATATTAAGTGGTTGGCCTATTACACCTGTTGATGCTACAACCACATCGCAAGCGGGAATATTAAGCTCGGCTGAAAGCAAATCGCTCATCTGCTCTGCTATTTCTATACCGTTAGCATTGCAGGTATTAGCGTTACCGCTATTGCAAATAACTGCTTGGGCAAAACCATCTGCTATGTGATTTTTTGTAACAGCCAAAGGTGCGCCTTTTACAAGATTAGTTGTATATACAGCCGCAGTATTAGCCCTTTTTTCGCTATAAATAAGCGCTAAATCACGCTTTGAACGATTTTTACGAATACCGCAATGTATTCCGTTTGCCTTAAAGCCTTTTGCGGCACAAACACCGCCTGAAATTATGTTCATAAACTTCTCCTACTTTAAATTTCTAAGCCTGTTGTTTTATCTACACCTAAAACAATGTTCATACATTCAACAGCAGCACCCGAAGCGCCCTTACCTAAATTATCGTATCTTGATATTAGTAAAATTCTTTCATCGTTACCGCTAACAGAAATTTCCATACCGTCTTTAAATGAAAGCTTATTTGCAGAAACAAATCCATTTTCGTCAAATTCTTCAACAAATTTAACTACAGGACCCTGGTACTTTTCTTTGTAAGCCGCCTTTATATCATCTACAGTAAAACCATCGTTCAACTGTGAGGCAAAAATCGGTACAGTTACCTCCATACCGCTGTAAAAATCACCTACAATAGGCAAAAATACGGGGGCATTTTCTATTCCTGTAACTGCAACCATTTCGGGAAGATGCTTATGTTTCTGGGTTAAACCGTACTGACGTGGTGCCTCAAGCAGCGGTTCTTTCTCAAAATCTTCATACTCAGCAATCATACCCTTACCGCCACCAGAATAACCTGTAAGCGATGTGCAAGAAAGCAACACATCACGGTTTATAATTCCTTTTTCAATAAGCGGATACACAAGTGCTATAAAACCACTTGCATGACAACCCGGATTTGCAATTCTTTTGGAATTTTTGATTTTATTTTCATATTCTTCAGATAACTCAGAAAAACCGTAAGCCCACTCAGGATTAGTTCTATGAGCGGTTGAAGCATCAATAACAACAGTATTTTCATTTTCGATTAATGATACCGCCTCAATTGCCGCCGCATCAGGCAGACAAAGAAACGCAATGTCCGCCTCGTTCAAAGCCTTTTTTCGAGCACTTAAATCCTTGCGGTTTTCTTCGGTTAATCTAATAAGCTCTATATCATTTCTTTTTTCAAGTCTTTCAATAATTCTAAGACCAGTAGTACCTGCGCTACCATCAATGAATATCTTTTTCATTTAAAAACTCCGTAAAAAACTTTATCTGTGCTTCAACTGATTGAGGTCCTGTGCTACCCGCAGAAATACGCTTGCCAACACAGGTCTCTAATGAAATTTCATCATACAAATCAGTATCAAACAAATCGTTAAATTCTTTATATTTTTCAATTGGCATACTATCTAAAACATAATTGTTTTTTATACAGTAACCTACTATTTCACCTACATACTTATAGGCGGTTCTAAATGGCATACCTTTTTTAACAAGATAATCTGCAAGGTCGGTAGCGTTAATAAAGCCTTCGCCTGCCGCCTTATACATATTATCTTTATTAGTTTTCATTGTAGCTACCATAGGTGCAAATATGTTAACGCATTTTTTTACGGTATCAACCGCATCAAAAATAGCTTCTTTATCCTCTTGCATATCTTTATTATAAGCTAGTGGCAAACCTTTAAGGGTTGTAAGCAACGCCATAAGGTCACCGTACACTCTACCTGTTTTACCACGCACAAGCTCTGCCATATCAGAATTCTTCTTCTGCGGCATAATGCTTGAGCCTGTGGTGTAGCTATCGTCAAGCTCGGCAAATTTAAATTCCCAGCTTGACCAAAGAATTATTTCTTCAGAAAAACGTGATAAATGCATCATAAGAATTGAGAAAGCTGACATAAGCTCTAAACAAAAATCACGGTCGGATACACCGTCAATACTGTTAAGACTAATACCGCTAAAGCCTAAGCGTTCAGCTTCCCATTTTCTATCTGTATTATATGTAGTACCTGCCAAAGCGCATGAACCTATAGGGCATTGGCTAAACATTCTGTTTACTGCATCACCAATTCTATCATAATCACGCTTAAGCATAAAAGCATAGGTTAAAATATGGTGGGCAAAGGTTATAGGTTGAGCACGCTGAAGATGAGTATAACCCGGCATAATAGCATCGGTATTTTCTGAGGCTTTATCCTTAATTGCTTTAATAAGATTAAGGATAAGCTTGCCTATTTCCTCACACTCTGCACCAAGATACAAACGTATATCTAAAGCCACTTGGTCGTTACGGCTTCTTGCTGTGTGTAGCTTTTTGCCGGCATCACCAATACGCTTTGTAAGCTCAGATTCAATAAACATATGTATATCTTCGGCATCCATATTAAAAGGTAAGCTACCGTTTTCAATATCCTCTAATATACCGCTAAGACCGTTAATAATCTCAGCCTTTTCTTGCTCGGTGATAATCCCCTTATCACCAAGCATTTTAGCGTGTACAATAGAGCCTATAATATCCTGCTTGTACATTCTACTGTCAAAATGAATGGAAGAATTAAAATCATCAGCCTCTTTATCAAGTGCTTTTTCAAATCTTCCTGCCCACATTTTATCCATTATAAAAACCTACTTATTTTAAATTATTTTTTGCGTTCATTTTAGCATAAACCTTTGTAGGTAAGCCATAAAGATTTATAAATCCTTGAGAATCCTTCTGGTCGTAAACCTCATCCTCATCAAAGGTTGCAATTTCGGGGTCATAGAGTGAATATGGTGAAGAAACACCTGCATTAATCATATTACCCTTGTAAAGCTTGAGTGTTACATCACCTGTAACAGTCTTCTGTGTTTCCTTAACAAAAGCTAAAATAGCCTGTGTTAAAGGTGTAAACCAAAGTGCATTATAAA
>JAZREW010000121.1:0-11863 GCA_045661005.1 Acutalibacteraceae bacterium
CTTAAACGGTAAAACCGATTTGAAAAAAGACCCACAAAAAATGTGTAAATTCACGGCGCTTGCTTGGAACAAAATATATAAAAGCTGTTTGTTTACCGATAATGATATTTTGTATCCAAAAGGTTTGATTTTTGAGGATACCGCAACCACACCACGCTTACTGGCAAGAAGCAGTGCGGTTTTCAGCGTGAGAGAACCTTTGGTACGCTATCGTCAAAGAGCAGGTTCTATTATGAATACGCTTGATAATAGAGTTTTTCATTTGATAGATATTGCTGAATTATTGTTAAAGGATAAAGCGCTTTCGAATTTCCCGGAAATACAACAGTTTTTTGTTATAAGTAAAATGCAATCCTTAATAATGAAGTTATCTTATATAAAGGGTAACGACCAAAAACAGCGTGATGCTTTTGAATTTTTAAACCACAATATTCCGGAATGGAAGAAAAATAAAATTTGGAATTCATTTAGCAAAAACAATTTTAAAGCAAAAATATTTCAAGCAATTTTTAAAAGCGAAAATGTTAGTTTATTAAACTACATTTCCGGTAGGAGAAATTAAAATTGAAGGTTTTATATTTAGCTTCATGGTATCCACGACCTAATAGCAAAAATAGCGGTGTGTTTTTTAAACAACTAGCCGAAGCAATGGCTGAAGATTATGAAGAGGTTGTTGTAGCTTGCGTGCACACCAAGTTTATTGGTATTATTGATAAAATAGGTTTGGATGTAAAGCAAAATAAAAATGTTACCGAGTATATGTATTTTGTTCCTGTTTTAATTCCAAGAATAAAGTGTTTATATGATTTATGCGGTAAGATTTTTATGAAAAAATTATTAAACAAAATAATCAAAAAACACGGAAATTTCGATGTAATACATATTCAATCAGCTTTTTCTGCTGCCGAATATGCTTTGCCTTTTTTAAGAAAACATAAAAATATTCCTGTGGTTTATACCGAACACAGTAGCAAATTGCTCACCAACTCGCTTTCAAAAAAGGAAGAAAAAATGTTGGTTAAGTTGGGCGATAGAGTAGGTTTTACTACAGCGGTTAGTAACCGCTTGGCTGATAGTTTAAGAAAGTATATCCCTAATGTTAAAGTTATAGGCAACATGATTAACGATTTTAAAGTCACTAAAAATAATAGTGATGGCGTATTTACTTTTTTATGCTTGGCTACCCTTAGAAAAGCAAAGGGAATTGATTTATTAATAAATGCTTTTATTAACGAATTTAGTGACGAGCCTGTTCGCTTGCTTATAGGCGGTGAAGGTGAATATAAACAACAACTTGAGGATATTATTGTTAGAGATGAAGGAAAACATAAAATCGAATTATTGGGTGTTATACAACCTGAAAATGTTGTTGATTTTTATGCAAAAGGTAATTGTTTTGTTTTACCTAGTCAGTATGAGACCTTTGGTATTGTTTATGTTGAGGCTATGTCCTGTGGTTTGCCGGTTGTTGCAACAAGTTGTGGCGGACCGGATGAGTTTGTTACCGAGGAAAACGGTATTTTAATTGAAGTTGATAATGAAAAGCAATTACGTACAGCTTTACGTTATATGTATGAAAATTGTGATAAATATAATTCTGATTCGATTTCAGAAAATACTGTGAAACTATATGGTAAAAGGAGTATTTGCGAGGCTTACGATGGATTATACAAAACCTTATAATCATAAATCTGATAATAAGAAAGAGCGTTATATAATACCTGTAGCAATTTTTTTGGTTACAATTTTAATGATACCTCTTGGCGGTACCAACTATTTACAGATATTGTTTGCAGCCTTTTCTTTTGCTTATATAACTTTTAAAAAAGATAAAAGCGTTGAGCTTGAGGATCCTACAATTAATATTTATACAAGGTATTTTACAATATTTATATATATCAGTATAGTTGTTGGTATTATTAGCGGTGTAGGCTTAAGAACTCAATTAGCTGACGTATTAACGTCTTCCTTACCGCTAATGTGTATGAGTTTAGGTTCTTACTATGCTGTAAGGCATGACGAAAAAGAAGTATATAAATTATTGGCAATTATTTTAGTTATTGAGCTTATTTGCGGTGCTGGTCAAAACATAAACGAAGGCTTTCGTGATTTTATGTTTAAACTATACGATTCGGAATCTCGTTTGCTTTCATATGAAGCTGAAGACGTTGGCCGTGCGGTAGGTACGCTTAAAAGTCCTAACTATTATGGTATTGTTTGTGTTTCTTTAGGTACTGTATTTATTGGTTTGCAATTTGATGCAGAGGCCAGAAAAAATATGAAAAAGGGATTTTTCAACCTATTGCTTGTTTTTATTACGGGTGTTATTGTTGTTCTTTCTGTTTCAAAAACTTCTGTAGTTTGTTTAGCGTTTGTTTTTGTGTTGTGTACTTTTTTCTCCTCTTCAATGAACAAAACAGGTAAGTTTTTTATATTAATTTTTTGTATAGCAGCTATTTTTATACTTATACCTATTTTTGAACAGTATTCTAACCGTACAATAGACTTATCTTCAATGTCTGGTAGAAGCGATAACTGGACAAAGATTATTGAACTTGGTTTTTCAAAAAATCCCGGAAGAATTTTTTTAGGCTACGGTAATGGATATTCAACCTTGCAAAATTTAGGTGTATACGCAGATTCTTTTTATATTTTGTTGTTGTTTGAGCAAGGCGTTATTGGAGCGATAGCTTATTTTGTAACATGGATTTCTATTGGAATTAATATTTTAAATAGAAAACCCACAATTTATAGAACTTATGCTATTATGTTAATTTGTATTGTTATTTTGTCTGACGTAACTGCGGCGATTACAGATATGCCAATCGCTTGTATAGTTATTTACTATATGATAGGTAGATATTCTACCTTATCGGTTAGTAAACAAATTTCTGTTGTAGAATAGGAGATGAACTGTTTTTGGATTTTACTTTTGAAGGGTATAAAAAAGTCTTAAATATTATAACTGAGTGCGGTTATAGGTATTCTGATTTTCATAATTTTAATGAAAATGAAAAGGTTTGTATTTTAAGACATGATATTGATTTATCCTTAGATGCAGCGCTTGATGTAGCGAAAATTGAAAATGAAATGAATATTTCATCTACCTATTATGTGCTACTTAATACCGAATTTTATAATTTGTTGCACACGCCGTCAAGAAACAAGATGAAAGAAATTGTAGCTTTAGGGCATAATGTTGGATTACATTTTGATGCAAAACGCTACGAGGGTACCGATGAAAACGATTTAACCAAAGCGTTAACTGAAGAAATTGGTATGTTGTCTGGTTTATTGGATTGTGATATTAATTCTTTTTCAATCCATAGGCCAACTAAGCAAGAGATAGAAAACAATATTTGTTTAGACGGTATAGTCAATACATACAGCACTAAGTTTTTTAGAAACTTTAAGTATATTAGCGATTCACGTATGCGTTGGCGTGAAAATGCTGAAGAAGTTATCACTTGTGGCAAATACCAACAATTGCAGGTTTTAACGCATCCTATATGGTATGGCAATGAAAACCGCAATATTTCAACCGTTTTGCGACAGTTTTTAGAAGATAAAAACAACGCAATTTATAATAGTTTAGGCGAAAATATTACAGATTTAAATTCTGTTTTATAAAATAAAATTAAGAAAGATTAGAGGAATTTTAATATGAAATATGCATTAATCGGTTGCGGTAGAATATCACCAAATCATATTGCTGCTGCTTTGGCAAACAATCTTGAATTTATGGCAATTTGCGATATCGACCCAGCTAATATGGAAGAAAAAGCGTTAAAGTTTGAGTTACCCGATACAGTAAAGCGTTATACAGATTATAAAGAAATGTTAGCTGCTGAAAAGCCTGAGCTCGTAGCTATTGCAACCGAATCCGGTAAGCATGCTGCTATTGCTTTAGATTGTATAGAAGCCGGTTGTAATATTATTGTTGAAAAACCTATTGCACTTTCTATTGAAGATGCAAACGCTATTATTGAAGCAGCTCGCAAAAAGGGTGTTAAGGTTTGCGCTAACCATCAAAATCGTTTTAATAAGTCGATTAAAAAAATCAGAGATGCTTATGATAAAAAACGTTTTGGTAGATTGTTCTATGCTACAGCTCACATTCGTTGGAATAGAAACTGGGAATATTATTCAAGAGCAAAATGGCGTGGCACCTGGGAACAGGACGGCGGCGCTTTGATGAATCAATGTATACATAATATAGATTTGCTTCGTTGGATGATGGGCAATGAAATTACAGAAGTATTTGCTTATACTGATAAATTAAATCACGATTATATTGAGGCAGAAGATCTAGGTATTGCTTTAATTAAGTTTAAAAATGGTGCTTACGGTATAGTTGAAGGCACTACTGATATTTATCCTAAAAACTTAGAAGAAACCTTGTATATATTCGGTGAAAAGGGAACAGTTAAGGCTGGTGGTCAATCAGTAAACAGAATTGAGGAATGGAATTTCTCAGATGAGCTTGATGATCCTAAAGAGGTTATTGAAAAGTTCAATGAAAATCCACCCAATGTTTACGGGTTTGGACATACACCATTATACGAAGATGTAATTGATGCTATAAAGAATGACCGTGAACCGTTAGTATCAGGTGAGGACGGAAAGAGAGCCTTAGAACTTGTACTAGCTATATATAAATCGGCAGCAACAGGCAAGCCTGTAAAGCTACCTTTAGATAATGTTTCTACCTTAGATTTCAAAGGAAGGTTTGATTAATTTATGAATAAGGCAGACTTTTTCGTTCATGAAAGTTCCGTTGTAGATGATAATGTTCAAATCGGTGCAGGCACTAAGGTATGGCATTTTAGCCATATACAAAAGGGCGCAATTATAGGTGAGCGTTGTTCGCTTGGTCAAAATGTTAATGTTTCTAATAATGTTAAAATGGGCGACGGTTGCAAGCTACAAAATAATGTTTCATTATATGAAGGTGTTGAGCTCGAGGATTATGTCTTTTGCGGACCTTCTTGCGTGTTTACAAACGATTTAACCCCACGTGCTAAATATCCAAAGGGAAGTGCCGGCTATAAGAAAACATTAATTAAAACAGGTGCTTCTATTGGTGCAAATGCTACCATTGTTTGCGGACATACGGTAGGTAAATGGGCAATGATAGGTGCAGGTGCTGTGGTAACTTCAAATGTACCTGATTACGCCTTAATGCTTGGTGTCCCCGCAAAGCAGGTTGACTGGGTTTGTGAATGCGGTGAAAGATTACACGGCGGCACGGTTTGTTCACATTGTAATAGAAGTTATATTCTAGATGAAAACGGATTAAGATTACAGGAGGACTAATATGCAGTTTAGAGATTTAAAAGCACAATACAACCATTTAAAACCGGAAATTGATGAAGGTATTCAAGAGGTTATAAATAGTTCGGGTTTCATTTTAGGTAAAAAGGTTACCGAGCTTGAAGAAAAACTTGCAGCTTATGTTGGCAGAAAATATTGTGTTGCCTGCGGCAACGGTACAGATGCTTTACAGCTAGTGCTTATGGCATGGGGTATAGGTCCTGGAGATGCAGTTTTTACTTCTGATTTTACATATTTTGCGTCGGCCGGTACATCATCAATTTTAGGTGCTACTGCAGTATTTGTTGATATTGATAAAAGAACCTTTAATATCGATCCTGATCATCTTGAAAAAATGATTGAAAAGGTTATTGCTGAAGGAAAGTTAAAGCCTCGTGTAATTGTTCCGGTTGATTTGTTTGGTCTACCTGCAGATTACGAAAGAATAGAGGCTATTGCCAAGAAATATGATATGTTGATTTTAGAGGACGGCGCACAAGGCTTTGGCGGCAATATTAACGGTAAAATTGCTTGTTCGTTTGGTGATGCTTCTACAACTTCATTTTTCCCTGCAAAACCACTTGGTTGCTACGGGGACGGCGGTGCTATATTTACCGACGATGCTGAAATGGATCAAATGCTACGTTCATTACGTGTTCAGGGTAGATCGGTAACAGATAAATATGATAATCAGCGTATAGGTATCAATTCAAGATTAGATACTTTGCAAGCAGCAGTTTTATTGCCAAAGTTCAAATGCTTTGTAGAAACTGAGCTTGATGCAGTAAATCACGTTGCAATCAAATATACAGAGCGTTTGTCAGATAAGCTTTTAACCCCTGTAGTTCCTGATGGTTTTTATTCAAGCTGGGCTCAATATACAGTTTATATTGACAGCACTGAGAAACGTAAAGAAATACAAGAAAAGCTTAAAGAAAAGGGAATTCCTACTATGGTTTATTATCCTAGAGGACTTCATCAACAGTCTGCCTATGCAGATATGAATCTTTCTGATGATGATTATCCAAATACTGTTTATGCAACATCACACGTTTTAAGCTTGCCTATGCATCCTTATCTTACAGATGATGAAATCGATTTTATTTGTGATAGTTTGCTTGAATTGCTATAAAATTTATTTTGAATTCTAAAATCTTATAAAAAATATAAAGGTAGTGTTAAAAATGAGTTGTAATGATTTTACTTCACTTTATGAAAGACTTATGAAAAAAGAGGAAAGTCTTTCTTTGGTTGGTCTAGGATACGTAGGTATGCCAATTGCGGTAGCTTTTGCTAAGCACATTAATGTTGTAGGCTTTGATTTGAATGAAAAGAAGATTGAGGCTTATAAAAACGGCTTTGACCCTACTAAAGAGGTTGGCGACGAAGCTATTAAGGCTTCTACCGTAGAGTTTACTTGTGATGAAACCGCATTAAAGCGTGCTAAGTTCCATATTGTAGCGGTTCCTACACCAGTTTCTCAGGATAAAACACCTGATTTATCACCTGTGATTGGCGCATCAACAATCTTGGGCAGAAATCTTACCAAGGGTTCTATTGTTGTTTATGAGTCTACTGTATACCCTGGTGTAACAGAAGATATTTGTGTTCCGATTTTAGAAAAAGAATCAGGACTTAAATGCGGTGTAGACTTTAAGATTGGTTATAGTCCGGAGCGTATTAACCCTGGTGATAAGGTTCACAGACTTGAAAATATTAAGAAGATTGTATCCGGTATGGATGAAGAGTCTTTAGATGTTATATCAAAGGTTTACGAAATAGTTATTGAGGTTGGTGTACATAGAGCATCAAGCATTAAGGTAGCCGAAGCTGCTAAGGTTGTAGAAAATAGCCAGCGTGATATTAACATTGCTTTTATGAATGAGTTAGCAATGGTATTTGACCGTATGGGCATTGATACTAACGAAGTTGTTGATGCTATGAATACTAAATGGAATGCTTTAGGCTTTAGACCCGGTCTTGTTGGTGGACATTGTATAGGTGTAGACCCTTACTATTTCATTTACGAGGCTGAAAGACTTGGCTATCATAGCCAGATTATTGCTGCTGGTCGTAAGGTTAATGACGGTATGGGCGCATTTGTTGCCGATGCTGCTATTAAAGAAATGATTTTAGCCGGCAAAACCGTAAAGAATGCTAATGTTGTAATTTTTGGTATAACCTTTAAAGAAGATTGTCCGGATACACGTAACAGCAAGGTAGAGGATATTATTATTCGTTTGGGTGAGTTTGGTGTTACACCTAAGATTGTTGACCCATTTGCAGATGCTGCTGATGCAAAGCACGAGTATGGTGTTGATTTAACAGAGCTTTCTGATATTAAAGATGCTGATTGTATAATTTTAGCAGTTGCTCATAATCAGTTTAAAGCTATTAATCCTAAAGAGCTTGATAAATACTTTGCAGATGGTACAAGAGTGCTTATTGACGTAAAGGGTATTTACAATTCAGCAGATATTGATACTGCAAACTACAGATATTGGCGTGTGTAATTAATATAAAAACACGAGGTTTAAAAATGAGCAAATCATTTGACAATATGCTACACATCTTTGGATGTGTAGCACAGGGTAAATCTGTAGAAATTAACGATTCTGTGGATTTTGAAGATGTTTTGAAGGCTTCACGTAAACAAAGCTGTTACTCGGTTATTTTAGATGTTTTAAAGCAAAATAGTTTTAATTTATCTAGTGAACGTGTGGAAGAATTAAACAAAGAATCAGAAAAATTGTTCTTTTTTAATTTTAGCAGATTTTGTTTTATGCTTGAAATTTTCAAGCGTTTTGAACAACAAAATATTTCTTATGTATGCTTAAAAGGATATTCAGTTGGCAATGTATATGCTAATCCTTTCAGTAGAATTTCCGGCGACATTGATTTGTTGGTTTCTGAAAGTGATGAAAAAAAGGCTATAAAATTACTATGTGAAATGGGATATGTTGTTGAAAGCTACCGAACAGATTTTTCTCATCATGATAGTTTAGTACATCCTGTATGGGGCGAATTAGAGCTACATTTAAAATTCTTTGAAGATGATGTTTCAAATATTTGGTTTGCTTCTGAAAACGGTGAGCTTTTTGTGGATAAAACACCGCATTTGGTTGAAACTGATAAATACAAATTTTACGGTTTAAACACTAATTCTCAGTTGTTGTTTTTATTCTTTCATCTTGCCAAGCATTTTATTTCAGGCGGTTTAAGTATACGTGCTATGATGGATGTTGCGTTACATATAAAAAAGAATCGCAACGATATTGATTTTGAAAGTTTCTATAAAGTGTTAGAAACAAGCGGAATGAAGAGCTTCTATTTTGCTATGATTAATTTTATGGTTAAATATTGTTGTTTTTCAAAAGAAGATTTTCCTGATTTAATTGAAGTGGATGAAAATGCTTTAAATTTATTATATGAAGATTTGGAAACTGGCGGTTGGATTGGACAGTCAACCCAAACTAACAATCTTGCAATGATGACCTACGCAAAGGAAAAGCAGAAAACAATTGGTTATGACGGTGATATGACCATTGAAAAAAGCAGTTTTAAAAATAAAATTAAAATTATTTTCCCAACTGTAAAGCATTTATCTAAAAGATATAAATATCTGCGAAAATATAAATTTTTATATCCCTTAGCAGTAGTATCACGTTTGCTTTCTTTTGTTTTTAAGGGCAGGCAAAATAATAAAACTTTCGTTTCTCAGGAAAAAGCTGAAGAAAACGATTTAAAACGTATAAATATGTTTAAACAATTCGGCCTTTTAGAGCAGGATGTTGAATACAAAGAGAATATTTAAAAGTTATTCTAAGGGGTTGAATATATGCTATATAAAATCTTGAATACAAAACCTTTTATTTTAATAAGAAATATTAGGGAAAAGAAGTTTTTAAATTCTCTGCGCCTTCAAAATAAAAATATTAATCCTACAATTGTTGCAAACAATTGTATTGCAGGAATTATATATCATAATTTAGGTTTGAAATTTGCTTCACCTACTATCAATCTTTTCTTTAAAGAAGATTTTGTGAAATTTGCAAAAGATTTTGAATATTATTCAAAATGCGACATTGTGGAAACCAAAATAGGGGGGGTAGAGTACCCTGTCGGAAGGCTTGTTCCTAATGATGATATGCACGATGAAATTATTGTGCATTTTCGCCATTATAAAACTTTTGAGCAGGCAAAATCAAAATGGATTGAGCGTTACAACCGTGTGAATTATGATAATATTTTCTTTATTTATGAGTTTTATGATGATATTTATGACGAAAAATTGGTATATGAATTTGAAGAAATTCCATATAAAAAGGTCATATTAACACATAAAAAAATAGATGGATTAAAAAATGATTTTGTTCTTACCTGTTATAAAGAAAATAAGCCGGTGGCGAAAGTATTCAGGTATAAAGGACTGTCAGGAAAACGCTATTTAGACGAGTTTGACTATGTTTCTTTTTTAAACAATAGCAATTAATGCTATTAAATATATATTTTAAGGAAGTGTTGGCATGAAAAAAATTTCTCTTTTATTGGTGTTTGCTTTAATTTTAAGTGTTTTTGCAATACCAATGACTCCTGCCATTGCGGCAACAGAAGGTAATTACACCTATACTGTTTCTAACAGCAAGGTTACAATTACCAAGTGTGTAAACACAGTATCCGGCAAACTTGAAATTCCATCTGAATTGGGTGGATATCCTGTTACCAAAATTGATGCATCGGCTTTTTACGGTTGTAAATCTTTAACAGAGGTTGTTATTCCAACAACTGTTAATAGCATTGCAAACACAGCTTTTGGTAGCTGTACTGCTTTGGAAAAAGTAAATATTCCGTACAGCGTTACAACTATTATGCTTAACGCATTCACAGGCTGTAATGCACTTAAAGAAGTACATATTACCGATATGGAAGCTTGGGTAAATATTGCCTTTGGTGGTCATTATTCTAACCCTGTTTATCTTTCAAAAGCTTTATATTTGAATGGCTCTTTAGTTACTGAAGTTATCGTTCCTTATGGTGTTACCACCATTAATAATTATGCATTCACAGGTTATTCTGCACTTGAAAAGGTTGTTTTACCTACAAGTGTTACACAAATTAACGGTTATGCATTTTATAAATGTACATCCCTTTCTGATGTAACTCTTTCAAGCCACCTTAAGTCTATCGGTGGTTCTGTATTCTCGGGTTGTTCATCTCTTACATCTATTACTCTTCCTAGAAGTCTTACAACTATTTATGATAATGCTTTCTCTGGTTGTACCGCACTTACTGATGTTTATTATACCGGTCGTGATACCGAATTATTAAACATTACTATTAAGAGTAATAATGATCCGCTTTTAAATGCAACATATCATCACACCCATACAGTACGTGGCGACTGGATTATTCAAAAAAATCCTACCTGTGCTGAAGAAGGTTTAATGTATAAAGAATGTTTGGTATGCGGTGGTCACGAAGAACAAGTTATTGAAAAGCTTAGCCATAATTTTGCTTCTAGTTTTGTTCCCGCTACTTGTACACAAGCGGGTTACAATAAATATACTTGTACTGCTTGCGGTCATAGCTATAATGATAATTTTATTTCAGCTAAGGGACACACCTTCTCTGCAACTACAGTGGAACCAACTTGTACTAATTACGGTTATACAACATACACCTGTTCTTGTGGTGAAACCTATAATTCAAACTATGTTTCTATGAAGGGTCACAACTTTGGTGATTGGGTGGAAATTGAATCCGCAACATGCTCTACCGATGGTAAAGCAATTAGAACCTGCCAAGATTGCGGTTATGAACAAACCAAGAACATATTTGGTACCGGTCATAACTTTAGTGAAAATACAGTAGAGCCCACCTGCGATTCTATTGGTTACACAGAACATTTCTGTGAATGCGGTGAATACTATAAAGATAATTATGTATCTGAATTAGGTCACAATTACACCGAATGGGAAGAAATTACTGCTGTATCATGTGATAAGGAAGGCGTTTGGAAGCGTACTTGCTGGTGCGGTTATGAGGAATATAAGACAATAGAAATGTTACCACATAACTATGATTCTGTTGTTGTAGCTCCTACACCTGAAGCTGACGGTTATACAGAGCATACCTGTTCTGTTTGCGGTGATAGCTATAAAGATAATTATGTAGAATACGACCATCTTTCAAAGATTATAGTATCTTCTGCTAGTGCGGCTGCTGGTCATAACTTTAAGGTTGATATTTCTTTACAGAATAACCCAGGCATTGTTTCTGCAAAAATTGGTATTAGATATAATGCTTCTGTAATGACTTTAGTTTCTGTTACTGATGCTGGCAAATTAGGTACTGAAGTGCATAGTGATGCTTTTGGCAATCCTTATATTTTATGTTGGGCTAACGATACAGCAACTGAAAACTTTGATTTCCAAATGGAAGCACAAACTGGGGTATATACAGCATCAAATGAAGTAATAGACTGTGGACTTGTAAAGAAAAACTTTGACTTAGCAATAGGAACAGATGTAAACAGTGCTAAAGTAAGTCG
>JAZREW010000122.1:0-7287 GCA_045661005.1 Acutalibacteraceae bacterium
ATTTCTCGAAAGTTCAATTTCAGTAATGCCAGAACAATACCAAAAAGCTTGATCAGCAATAGAAACTACGCTATCAGGCATTTTGTAAGCGCCATTCTTACCGCAAGGATAGCTTAATACCTGAGTTTTAGCCTTGTCGTACAAAACGCCACCATCTGCACTGTAGTACTCGTTATCATTTGCAACCTGAATGTTTACAAGGTTAGAACAGCTCTTAAACACATTAAGACCTATCTCAACAACATTTTTTGGTATATAAATATTTTTAATACCTGTACAGTTCCAAAAAGCAAAGCTATCTATAGCGGAAAGCGAAGCAGGCAAAATGATATTTGTAATATTGCTTTTGTTAATAAAAGCTGTCATGCCAATACGCTTTACAGGATAACCCTCAATTGTAACAGGTATAGAAACAACGCCACCGTCACCGTTATATCCGGTAATGGTAACTGTATTAGCTGAAATAGTATATTGGAAATCAGAGCTATTATCCTCATCCCCAATAAAATGAACGGTTGCAGTAATATTATTGCCGTTTACTGCAACTAAATCGTTCCAAAGCGCCTGCGAACCCAGATAATATATATCGGTAAGTGAGGTGCAACCATAAAAAACATCAGCACCTAAGTATGTAACAGTAGCAGGAATAATTATATTTGTAAGAGAACTACAATTAGAGAACGCTCTATCACCAATGTTTTTTATACTATCGGGAATAAAGACACCGGTAATAGAATCATAACCTGTAAATGCAAAGCTTTTAATAGTAGTTACAGGTGAATTAAACATACATGAAGGAAGCGCAATTTCACCACTAATAGAAGCTTCCCATCCACCTATTGTAACCTCGCCATTTGAAAGAATATAGCTATAATCAGAATAGTGCTTGAATTCTGACAACATACCTTCTTCTTCAAATAACTTTTCAGCATCGTAATGAACTGCAAGCTCATCGAATACAATGGTTTTATTTGAAATGCTATTAGAGTATTCTATGCCAAATCCAAAAGAATAAAATTCATTTTCAGCAACAAAATCTTCCCAAGAGTAGTCTATTTCATCGTTATATACTGTATTAACAACTTCCTTATCTAAAGCAACAATTATTCTACCTTTAAAGTTGCCTAATCTATTAAATTCTTTAATAATTGTACCGTCAGTTCCAATAGCAAAAACATCGCCGACTATATTATACTTTTCGTCATTTATAAAGAATTTAAAATCCGCAGATTCGTAGCCACCAAATTCGTCTTCAGGCAATTCTACATAAAAGCTTATAGCCTCAATCTTATCAAGATTTTCAACGCCGGAAGTATCAGCATTCAAAACAATTTCATTGTATTCAGAATTTTCTGTTAAAGCTACAAAACCAAAAGCGTTTCCATCTTCTGTGTCGTTTGAAACTTTCTTATACTTATATAGAGTTTTTTCATAAAACTTTACTGTATTACTACCCAAACCGCTACCATTATTAATAACAACGGTATTTGAGCTATCAGATGTTATAAAATCTTCTAAATCATCATCTTCAGATAAATCAATATCAGGCAATAACTCGTCTTCATCCAATTCTCCGCCAATGCCGGTACCATCATCTATTTCAATATCATCCCAGCTCATATCGTCGCCCATAGAATCCATAGACGACATACCCTCAGCCGCAATTGGAATAATAGCCCCACTAACAGCCGAAATAACAACTGTAATCACTAGAATAAGTGATAAAAATTTTCTAAAACTATTTTTAATCATAAATATCCTCCCCTGTAATCAACTAACTTAAGCTGATTTTTTTACTTCGGCAACATCTGCCAAAGGTAAGGTAGTTATAACAGTTGTATTTTCAGTGTCAGCTTTAGAAGCGCTACTGTCCTCGGTTGATACAGAATATGCACCTGTTAAATACTTTTTCATTTTAACCAAGTCACGAATATCCAATTCGCCAGAATCATAAGTAAAAACATAGTTTGTAGAATTCAATAAACCTTTTCTTAAGGTGACCATATCTACAGCTGTAATTCTTCCGCTTAAATCAATATCTAATGTTGAAACATTGCTTACAAAATAAACAGTAGCACCTGTTATGCTTTCATTGCCAACTTCAAAGTTAATGGCAGACCATTCTTCTTCTGTGCCTGCGTAATAAACTTCTTCAATATTTACACAGTCTGCAAAAGAATATCTTCCTACATTTCTTACACCGCTACCAAAAATTACGGTTCTAACAGCGGTACACTCTCTGAATACTGAATACTCAATATCAACAAGATTATCAGGTATAATAACCGTTTCTAACTTAGCGCATCCTGCAAATGCACCCATGCCGATTTTATTAACATTGCTACCTGTGTTAATATCTACAATATTTTTACAATCTAAAAATGCCCAATCGCTAATTAGAATTACTGTTTCAGGAATAACTACAGTTTCTATTGTATGGCAGAAAGCAAATGCCTCAACTCCAATAGCAGTAACTGCACAATTCTCTATATAATCTGGTATTACTATTTCTGTTGCAGTACCCAAATATTTAGTAATTGTAACTTCGCCATCTGTTACAGTATAGTTGAAATCTGCAACTATTAATGCCGGAACAACCAACTCATCCGTTTTATGCTCACAATTCAAGCAATGTCTTGATTTTAAACCTTCGGTATTATATGTAGGCTCTACATCAATAATCCAATCTTCGCTAAAGTTATGTCCTAATGCAGGAACCACATTATCAATATAATAGCTTTCGCAAGCTGAACAAATATGCTTTGTGTAACCATCATCAACACAGTTTGGATCAACAACTATTTCATAGTAACTATGACCTAACGCAGAAACATAGGTATCGGTATAGCTTTCATCGCAAAGAGTACAACTATGTAAAACATATCCTTTTTCTTCACAAGTTGGAGCTATTGTTTCTGTTACAAAACTATGACCTAACGCTGAAACAAAACTGTCTACATAACTATTGCCACAGTTTGCACAGGTGTGAGTTGTGTAACCGGCGTTTACGCAATCAGGTGCAGTTACTACCAACTCATAATTGTGACCGCCCGTGCTGACTACTCTTGTTTCTTCAGTACCGCAAGCTTCACAAATACGGTATTCTTCACCATCTTCTGCACAACTAGATTCAATTCTTACTATCCAATCACCGAAGCTATGACCTAATGCAGATACATAACCCTCTACGTAGCTATCGCCACAGTTTGCGCAAGTATGTATTGTATAACCTCTATTCAAGCAATCAGGAGCAATTACATCCTCTTCGTAATTATGTCCTAACGCAGATACAAAACCGTCTACATAACTGTCACCACAGTTTTCACAAGTATGAATTGTATAACCTTGGTTTATACAATCAGGTAATTTTATTTCTTCTTCATAATTATGCCCTAATGCAGAAACGAAGCTATCTACATAACTGTCACCGCAATTTGCACAGGTGTGAGTTACAAAGCCGCCGTTTACACAATCAGGTGCTTCTACAATCATCTCGTAATTATGACCTAAAGCGGATACATAACCATCAACATATGTATCACCGCAGTTTGTACAGGTATGGGTTGTATAACCACCATTTACGCAATCGGGTGTTGTTACTACCACTTCGTAGTTATGACCTGTTTCGATTACTCTTGTTTCTTCAGTACCGCAAGTTTCGCAAATACGGTATTCTTCACCGTCTTCTGCACAACTTGATTCAATTCTTACTATCCAATCACCAAACTTGTGACCTAACGCAGATACATAACTATCCACATAACTGTCACCGCAGTTTGTACAGGTATGGGTTGTATAACCACCGTTTACACAATCAGGTGCAGTTACCACCGTTTCGTAGTTATGACCGCTTACTTCCACTACTCTGGTTTCTTCTATACCACAAGTTTCGCAAATGTGGTATTCCTCACCCTTCGTCACACAATCAGGCTCGGTTCTTACTATCCAATCGCCAAACTTGTGACCTAATGCAGAAACATAACTATCCACATAACTATCTCCACAATTTATACAAGTATGTGTTGTGTAACCACCATTTTCGCAATCAGGTGCAGTTACCACCGTTTCGTAGTTATGACCTAACGCAGAAACATAACTGTCCACATAACTATCGCCACAATTTGTACAAGTATGTGTTGTGTGACCACCATTTTCGCAATCAGGCGATGTTACTACTGCGTTGTAATTATGCCCTAATGCAGATACATAAGCATCTATAAAGCTATGATTACATCTATCACAGGTTAAAATAGTATATCCCGAACTTGTGCATGTTGCAGAATTAACAGTTGTAGAATAATTATGTCCTAAAGCAGACACATAATTGTCCTTATAACTATATTCACAGCTTGAGCAAGTGAACAAGGTATATCCCGCTGTATTACAAGTAGGCGCTACAACCGTTGCTGTGAAACTATGTTCTAAAGCAGAAACGTAATCACTTTTATAACTGTGAGAACACTTAGTACACACATATTCGGTATAACCTGCATTTGTGCATGTAGGGTCTACCTTACTATTTGTGTATGTGTGCTCGGTTTTAGGAATTATCTGTTCTTCACGTCCATCACAAACGGTACAATCCTTATACATTAAACCTGCTTCTGAACAAGTAGCGTTCTTTGCAACAATCCAATCACCAAATACTGTATGAAAATGATGCAAAGTAGCATTAGTTAACGGAGCATTATTTGACTTAATAGTAATATTGCTCCAATTAGAAATAAGACCTGTATAATAAACATCGGTAAGTACAGAACAATTTGAAAAAGCATTATCATATATTGTAGTTATACTACTTGGAATAACAATTTCTGCAAGTGAAGTACAACCGGAAAAAGCTGAACCACCTATTGATTTTAAATTGCTTGATAAAGAAATCTCTTCTAATCCTGTACACTTGTAAAAAGCATATCCGTTAATCTGAGTTATACTGCTGGTTAAAGTAACACTTTTAAGCGCTGTATAACTTGAAAAAGTATATGCATTTATTTGTGTAACACCATACGGAACAACTACATCAGTAACTAAATTTCCATTTAAATACAAAGCTTTTGAAATATAAACCGGGTTAGAATAATGTCCTCCAAAGTTGATATTAAACCAAGCATCTAAATCGGTAATATGAACCTCTTTAATTGCATTACAACCGGTAAAAGCATTAAGCATTATGCTGGAAATACTATTTGGTAAATATACCTTTTCTAGCTTGGTACAGCTACCGAAAGCAGTTGCGCCAATGCTTAATACCGTATTTGGAATATTAATAGATGTTATTCCCGAACAACCATAAAAGGCCGATTCATCAATCTTTGTTACAGGGTATCCGCCCAATTTTGACGGAACTTCAACCGCTCCCTTAACTGTATTAACGCACTTAGTTATAGTAGCCTTACTGCTAGTAACGGTATATGTATAATCGCCATCTGTAGCAGCAAAGGTGGGTGTTATTGGTATTGCAAAAACACTCAATAAAATTACAAATACCAAAAAAATTGAAAACTTTTTCACACAAACACAACCTTTAAATTGAATTTTTTATAAGTATCTCTTTCCTTAATTTGCAAAATAGATAACAATAACCCAAAATACATTAGAATAATAACTATATAATTATACAACAAAAAAAATTGTTCGTCAATTATTCACAAATAAAAAAATAAACAAAAAATGGCAGCCGAATATGTGCGACTGCCATAAATAATCTTTTGATTTTAGGGTTATATTTTTTCAAACAAAAAGCTGTTTTCATCATACTTGCATAATACTGTATCTCCGCTTTTTATACTGCCGTCAAGAATTTTTTCGCTAAGCGCATCTTCGATTTTGTTTTGAATTTCACGTCTTAACGGTCTGGCTCCGTAAATTTCATCAAAGCCCTTTTCTGCTAAAGCTTTTTTTACTGTATCCTCGTACCTAATTGTTATATTGATATTATTAAGTCGCAAGCTTAAGTTTTCAAGCATTTTTTGAGCTATTTCCTCAATCTCGGTATTCTTAAGCTTTGAAAAAACTATAATATCATCAATACGATTTAAAAATTCAGGGCGAAAAGCGTTTTTAAGCTCTGCTAATACTTGCTCTTTAATATTTTCGTTGCTATCTACACTACCGCTCTCAGCAAAACCAAAAGTAATTTTTTTGTCGGTTATTTTACGTGCTCCCACATTTGAAGTCATAATAATAACCGTGTTTTTAAAGTCCACCTTTCTGCCTTGTGAATCGGTCAAAATACCATCTTCAAGAATTTGCAAAAGCATATTAAATACATCGGGGTGTGCCTTTTCTATTTCATCAAACAACACTACCGAATACGGACTTCTTCTAACCTTTTCGGTAAGCTGACCACCCTCTTCAAAACCAACATATCCGGGTGGCGAGCCAACAAGACGTGATACAGTATGTTTTTCCATATACTCTGACATATCAAGTCTTATCATCATATTTTCACTGCCAAACATAGCGGTAGCCAACGCTTTACAAAGCTCTGTTTTACCCACACCGGTAGGACCTAAGAACAAAAATGAGCCTATTGGTCTATTTGGGTCTTTAAGACCCACCCTACCCCTGCGTATTGCCTTAGCTACAGCAGTTACAGCCTCGTTTTGACCTACAATTCTATTGTGTAACTCACTTTCTAATTTAAGCAGACGTGAACTTTCTTCTTCTGTCAATTGTAAAACAGGCACCCCTGTCCACGATGATACAATTTCAGCTATACAATCGGCTGTTACTTCACCGTTAATATGACCTTGTTTTTCCTGCCATTTTGTTTTTTCCTCTTCGTACTGGCGTTTAAGCTCATTTTCGGCATCTCGCAAGGTAGCCGCACGCTCAAATTCCTGAGAGTTTATAGCTTCATCCTTTTCAGACTCGGTTTCTGCTATCTTTTCTTCTAAATCCTTTAGCTCTATAGGTTGTGAGGTTGAAGTCAGCCTTACTCTAGATGCCGCTTCGTCTATTAAGTCAATAGCCTTATCGGGTAAAAATCTATCGCTTATATAGCGTGACGAAAGCTTAACCGCCGCCTCTAAGGCTTCGTCGGTGATTTTAACCTTATGGTGTGCCTCATACTTATCCTTTAAACCCTTTAAGATAAGATACGCATCATCACAAGACGGTTCAGCCACAGTGACAGGTTGAAAACGACGTTCAAGGGCTGAATCTTTTTCAATGTTTTTACGGTATTCTGAAATAGTTGTGGCACCTATAAGCTGAAATTCGCCACGAGCTAAAGCGGGTTTTAAAATATTAGCCGCATCAGTAGCGCCCTCTGCAGAACCGGCA
>JAZREW010000123.1:0-2891 GCA_045661005.1 Acutalibacteraceae bacterium
AGGTGTTTCGTGGAAATATTTTATTATGGCGTTCTCGGCGGCGGCTGTGGCGTCTCCATTCGTTTACTTTTTTGTAATGAACGAGGATCATCGCAAGCGTATAAAAATGTTGTTTGATATTGATGCGGATATTCAGGGTATAGGTTATCAGCAATGGCGTGCAAGAATGGCGCTTGCCAATGGCGGATTAACCGGTCAAGGTTATTTGCAGGGTGATATTACCCAAGCGGGAGTGTTGCCCGAAAGTCATAATGACTTTATATTTGTGTGCATTGGAGAAGAGTTCGGTTTTTTAGGCTGTATGGCTGTTATAATTCTTTTGGCGGCTATTTGTTTGCGTTGTATGCGAATTGCACGTATTTGCAGTAATGATGGCGGCAAATATATTTGTGTTGGTATTTTTTCAATGCTTTTTGCACAAGCGGTAATTAATGTTGGTATGTGTACTTCTGTTTTGCCTGTAATAGGTGTAACCTTACCGTTCTTTAGTTCAGGTGGAACATCGTTGCTTTGCTTGTATTTAGGTCTTGGATTAGTGCTTAGTGTTTATAAGCACAGAAATTCGAGAACAATTTATTTGAGAGACTAAAAAAGACGTTTCGATAAGAAACGTCTTTTTGCATATAATTCGGGTTTTAGTTATTTGCTGTGTACATACTGTGTAATTTGGCGTATATACCGTTTTTGGCTAAAAGCTCATTGTGTGTGCCTGATTCTTCAATGCCTTTTTCGGTAAGCACCAAAATTCTGTCAGCATTTTTAATTGTTGTAAGTCGGTGAGCTATAGTTACTGTGGTACGTCCCTTCGCTAATCTCTCTAAAGATTTTTGCACAAGCAGTTCGCTTTCGTTATCAAGTGCGCTTGTAGCTTCATCTAAAATCAAAATAGGTGGATTTTTAAGGAATACACGTGCTATTGAAATTCTTTGTTTTTGTCCGCCCGAAAGCTTAATTCCACGTTCACCAACATAAGAGTCATATTTATCTGGCAACTGTTCTATGAATTCATCAGCACCTGCAAGGCGAGCGGCTTCTATAATTTCCTCTTCGGTTGCATCTTCTTTGCCGTAGGCAATGTTTTCACGTATACTGCCTGAGAAAAGATAAACATCCTGAGCTACAGTACCTATATTTTCTCTTAGTGACTGCAATGTAATATCTTTAATGTTTTTACCGTCTATTAAAATCTCGCCGCCCGAAATATCATAAAAACGGGGAATAAGCGAGCAAAGTGTGGTTTTACCGCCACCTGAAGGACCTACCAATGCTATGTTTTCGCCAGCTTTAATGTTTAATGTAAGTTTTGAAATTACATCATTATTTCCGTCGCCATAATTAAAGGAAACATCCTTGAATTCTATTGAACCAACCACGTTTTCTATGGCTTTAGCGTTTTTAGAATCGCTTATATCGGGTGAAATGTCCATAATTTCGCAAAAACGTTCAATGCCGGTCATACCACGTTGGAACTGCTCTGTAAATTCTACAATTCTTCTAACCGAGGTCATAAGCGTAGAAACGAATAATAAGTATGCAACATAATCGGCGGCAGTAATTTTATCATTCATTAAAAACAAAGCTCCGAAAGCCACAACGATTATGTACATAATACCGTCGAAAAGGCGGGTAGAAGAATGAAATAATCCCATTACCTTGTATAGTTTAGCCTTAACGCTTAAAAATACGGTATTGCCGTTATCAAACTTCTTTTGCTCGTAATCTTCTTTGGCAAAGGATTTTACCACTCGTATGCCTAAAAGGCTATCTTCTATTTGAGAATTAAGCTCGCCTATTTGGGTGCGAGAATTTCTAAAGCCAGATTTCATACGGTGATTAAAAAAGGAAAGCACTATTACCATAGGTGGTATAGCCGCAAAAACTATAATTGTAAGAGGAATATTAACAGAACAAAGAATTATGAAAGAACAAATTATTTTAAGGCCTGCTATAAAAATTTCTTCGGGACCGTGGTGGGCAAATTCGGTAACGTCAAACAGATCGTTGGTTATTCGTGACATAAGTGTGCCGACCTTGGCGCTATCATAGTAAGAAAATGAAAGCTTTTGCAAATGATTGAAGAAGTCATGTCGCATATCTGTTTCGATTTTGGCGCCCATTATATGACCTACAGATGCCATATAGTAGTTGGCTAAAGTATCTATAATTCTTAGCACTAAATAAAGCACAGTACATTTTAGTATTAAGCTTACGGTTAGCAATGCAGGATCATCTGCAGCGATTCCTGTTATTTTTCTAACAATAAGTGGAAGTACCAATTCACAAACTGTAGTAAGTGAAGCGCATAAAAGATCGCATATTAATATTCCTTTATACTTTTTAAAGTAGGGAAGAAACTGTTTTAACAATTTTGTGTTATTCTTTTTCATAAATTTTACCTCTGATTCCTTATGTCACTATTATATAATTTTTTTACATATAAATCAAGATTAAAGGTAATTGTTAAAAATGCACAAAAACGCCTTTTGGTTTTGTGAATGTATGTGCAAGAGGTAAAAAATGTGAAATTATAAAATAAGTGTTGCATATTTATTCAAAATATAGTATAATTTATGCATAGAAATTAATAAAAATGCATATTATGCATACGGAGGTACAAAAAATGAATAAAAAAGACATAAAAAAGGTAGTTCTTGCATATTCTGGCGGTTTGGATACATCTATAATCATTCCTTGGCTTAAAGAAAATTACAATAATCCTGAAATTATTGCGGTTTCGGGTAACGTTGGCCAGGCAAGCGAGCTTGAGGGTCTTGAAGAAAAAGCAATTAAAACAGGTGCTTCAAAATGCTATATTGAAGATTTAACCGAAGAGTTTTTAACCGATTATGTTTTCCCGTGCGTTCAGGCAGGTGCTTTATATGAAGATTATA
>JAZREW010000124.1:0-4692 GCA_045661005.1 Acutalibacteraceae bacterium
ATATTGCAAGAGAAAGAGCTAAAAAGCTTTTTGGTTGCAATTTTGCCAATGTTCAACCACACAGCGGTGCTAACGCAAACCTTGCTACCTTCTTCGCACTTTTACAACCGGGTGACACCGTAATGGGTATGAACCTACAGCAAGGCGGTCACTTATCACACGGCTCACCTGTTAACATTTCTGGTAAATATTTCAATATTGTTCCTTACGGTGTAAGCGACGATACTGAAATGATTGACTATGATGAAATGCGTAAAATAGCCCTTGAATGTCAGCCAAAACTTATAGTTGTAGGCGCTAGTGCTTATTCACGTGTGATTGACTTTGCTCGTTGCCGTGAAATAGCAGACGAGGTTGGCGCATATTTAATGGTTGATATGGCACACATTGCAGGTCTTATTGCCGCAGGTGTACATCCATCCCCAGTTCCTTATGCACATGTAGTTACCACCACTACTCACAAAACCCTTAGAGGTCCACGTGGTGGTATGATTCTTTGTAAAGAAAGCCTTGCAAAGCAGATAGATAAGGCGGTTTTCCCGGGTACACAGGGTGGTCCTTTAATGCACATTATTGCCGCTAAGGCAGTAGCTTTGGGCGAGGCTTTAACCGAAGAATACAAAGAATATCAAAAACAGGTTGTTAAAAACGCAGCCGCCCTTGCAGACGCTTTGTTAGCCGAAGGCTTTGAGTTAGTATCAGGCGGTACAGATAATCACTTAATGCTATTAAAGCTTGTTAAAGAAGGTATTACCGGTAAAGAGCTTGAGCACAGACTTGACGAAGTTCACATTACCGCAAATAAAAATACTGTTCCTAACGACCCACAAAGTCCATTTGTTACAAGTGGTGTAAGACTTGGTACTCCTGCTGTTACAACACGTGGATTTAAAGAGGCTGAAATGAAGAAAATTGCTTGTTGGATTCGTGAAGTTGTAGACGATTTTGAGGGCAATAAGGATAGAATTAGCGCTGAGGTTCAAGAGCTTTGTGCTAAATTCCCTATTTATTAAATCTTTAATTTACTTTTAAATTATTAAAATCAAGGAGCAAAAAAATGAAAGTAATGGTTGTAGGTGGCGGTGGCCGAGAACACGCCATAATCAAAAAATTAAAAGAAAGTTCAAAAATTACAGAAATTTATGCCTTACCAGGTAATGGTGGTATAGCGGCAGATGCTGTATGTGTTAACATCGGTGCAAAGGACATTGAAAAACAGGTGGAATTTGCTGTTAATAATAAAATAGACTATGCAGTAGTAGCACCAGATGACCCCTTGGTATTAGGTTCTGTTGATGCTTTAACTAAAGCAGGTATCCCTTGTTTTGGTCCCGAAGCTAAAGCGGCTATTATTGAGGGTAGTAAGGTTTTTTCAAAAAATCTTATGAAAAAATACAATATTCCTACTGCACAATATGAAGTATTTGATAATCTTGAAGATGCTTTAAAATACCTAGAAACCGCACCAATACCAACTGTTATTAAGGCAGACGGTTTAGCACTTGGTAAAGGGGTTATAATTGCAGAAACTCGTGAAGATGCTATCGATGCCGTTCATTCTATGATGGAAGACAAAATTTTCGGCGATAGCGGAAATAATATTGTAATTGAAGAATTTTTAACCGGACCTGAGGTTTCTGTACTTTCTTTTACTGATGGTAAAACTGTAGTTCCAATGGTTTCTTCTATGGACCATAAGCGTGCTTTGGATGGCGATAAAGGTCTGAATACCGGTGGTATGGGTACTATTGCTCCGAACCCGTACTATACAAAAGAAATTGCCGATATTTGTATGGAAACTATATTTAAACCTACAATTGATGCTATGAACAAGGAAAATCGTTCATTTAAAGGCTGTTTATACTTTGGTTTAATGCTTACCGAAAACGGACCAAAGGTTATTGAATACAACTGCCGTTTCGGTGACCCTGAAACTCAGGTTGTATTACCTTTATTAGAAAGTGATCTTTTAGAGATAATGTTAGCTACCACAAACGGAAACTTAGCTGAAACCGAAGTTGAATTTAAGGACGGTGCCGCCGCTTGCGTTGTAATGGCGTCGAACGGTTATCCTCAAAAATATGAAAGCGGTTACGAGCTTAATATTGGTGCTAATGTTGCTGATAAAGTTTATGTAGCAGGCGCTAAATTAGAAGATAATGTTCTTAAAACTGCTGGTGGCAGAGTTTTAGGTGTTACCGCTACAGGTGATAATTTAAAAGAAGCTTTAGAAGCTGCATATAAAAATGTAGATTCTGTAAAATTTGAAAATGCATTTTATCGTAAAGACATAGGCGCTAAAGCCCTTAAAGCAATAAAGGAGTGTTAAAATGGTATATCGTATTTATGTAGAAAAGAAAACAGAGCTTGCTAATGAAGCAAGAGGTTTATTGAAAGACATTAACGGTTTATTACTTATTAATTCTGTTGAAAAAGTAAGAGTTATAAATCGTTATGATGTTGAAAACATTGAAAAAGATTTGTTTGATTATTCAGTAGGTACTGTATTTTCAGAACCACAGCTTGATATAACAAGCGAAGAAATTGATACTGAAAACGCAACCGTTTTTGCAGTAGAATTTTTACCAGGTCAGTTTGACCAACGTCCTGATTCTGCCGCACAGTGTATACAAATCATTTCACAGAAAGAGCGTCCTACAGTACGTACTGCAAAGGTTTATCTTTTGTACGGTAACATAACTGCAGAAGAGCTTGCCGCAATTAAGAAGTATGTAATTAACCCAGTAGAAGCTCGTGAAGCTGTGCTTGAAAAGCCAGAAACACTTAAAATTAATTACGATATTCCTACAACTGTTAAAACTCTTGATGGCTTTATTGAGCTTGATCGTGCAGGCCTTGAAGGCTTTGTTAAAGAATACGGTCTTGCTATGGATGCTGATGATATTGCTTTCTGCCAAAATTACTTCAAATCTGAAAACAGAAATCCTACAATTACAGAAATCCGTATGATAGATACTTATTGGTCTGACCATTGCCGTCATACTACCTTCTTAACCAACATTGATAATGTTACTTTTGAAGACGAGCTTTTAAAATCTGCTTATGATGAATATATTGCAACCCGTAAGGCATTGGGCAGAACAAAGCCTATTTGCTTAATGGATATTGCTACCTTAGCTGTTCGTCAGCTTAAAAAGGATGGCAAGCTTGAAAGGCTTGATGAATCAGAAGAAATTAATGCTTGTACCGTTAAAATCGATGTTGAGGTTGACGGTGTAAGTGAGCCTTGGTTACTTTTATTCAAGAACGAAACACATAACCATCCTACTGAAATTGAACCTTTCGGCGGTGCTGCTACCTGTATTGGTGGTGCTATTCGTGACCCGCTTTCAGGCAGAAGCTATGTATATGGTGCTATGCGTGTAACAGGTGCCGCAAACCCATTAAAGAGTGTTGCAGAAACAATGGAAGGTAAGCTTCCACAAAGAAAGCTTGTTACAACTGCGGCTGACGGTTATTCTTCTTACGGTAACCAAATTGGTCTTGCTACCGGCATTGTTGATGAAATTTATCACGAGGGTTATGCCGCTAAGCGTATGGAAATAGGTGCTGTAATTGCAGCTGCTCCTGCTGAAAATGTAAGACGTGAGGTTCCAGCCCCCGGTGATGTTGTTATACTTTTAGGCGGTTCTACAGGTCGTGATGGTTGCGGTGGTGCTACTGGTTCATCAAAATCTCACACAATAGAATCACTTGAATCTTGCGGTGCTGAAGTACAAAAAGGTAACGCACCCGAAGAAAGAAAGCTACAAAGATTATTCAGAAATTACGAAGCTTGCCGTATGATTAAACGTTGTAACGACTTTGGTGCAGGCGGTGTTTCTGTTGCTATTGGTGAATTGGCTGACGGTCTTTTAATCGACCTTAATGCTGTTCCTAAGAAGTATGACGGTCTTGACGGTACAGAACTTGCAATTAGTGAATCTCAAGAGCGTATGGCAGTTGTTATAGAAAGAGAAAATATTGACCGTTTCTTAGCACTTGCTGCACAAGAAAACCTACAGGCAGTTAAGGTTGCTGAAATACAGGCTGACCCACGCCTTGTAATGACTTGGAACGGTGAAACTATAGTTGATATTAGCCGTGAATTCTTAAATTCTAACGGTGCTGAAAAGCATATTGATATTGCACCTGCTAAGCCTTTAAGCTTTGAAAAGGTTGTTGAGGGCGGATTTGCTGAAAATATGAAAGCATTGGCTGATGACCTAAATATTTGTTCAAAGCGTGGTCTTTCAGAACAGTTCGACTCTACAATCGGTGCCGGCACAGTTCTTATGCCGTTTGGTGGTAAGAATCAGCTTACACCTATTCAGGCTATGGTTCAAAAAATTTCTGTTGAGAAAAAGCATACCGACGATTGTTCACTTATGTCTTGGGGTTACAACCCATTCATCGCCGAAAGAAGCCCATATCATAGTGCTTATCTTGCCGTTGTTGAATCTGTTGCAAAGCTTATAGCTTGTGGTGCAGAGTTTAAAGATGTATATCTTACATTCCAAGAGTATTTTGAGCGTCCCGGTAAGGACGGTAAGCGTTGGGGCAAGCCTTTAGCCGCACTTTTAGGTGCATTTAAAGCACAGCTCGAGTATGGCATTGGTTCTATAGGCGGCAAGGATTCTATGAGTGGTAGCTTTGAAAATCTTGATGTTCCCCCTACCCTTGTTTCTTTTG
>JAZREW010000125.1:0-3846 GCA_045661005.1 Acutalibacteraceae bacterium
CTCAAGTTTATACCCCATTCCGTATATTGTTTTTAGGTGCGAAGCGCCAAAGTCCCCAAGCTTTGTACGTAGTCTTGCTATATGTGAATCAACTGTTCTTGTGTCACCCATATAGTCGTAACCCCAAACGGCATCAAGTAATTGGTCACGTGTTAAAACTCTGCCCGAATTTTCTTTAAGGTATAAAAGCAATTCAAATTCTTTTAATGTAAGTGCCATTTTTTCGCCATCAATAAAAGCTAAATAAGCATCGGTATCTATATAAAGTCCTTGGTTTTCAGAGTGTGTTTCATTTGAATTACCGCTACTTCTTTTAATAAGTGCATCAACCCTTTTAACAAGAACAGCAGGGGAAAACGGTTTTGTAACATACTCATCTATACCACAGTCAAAGCCTTCAAGCAGGTCGAATTCTTCTGCTCGGGCAGAAAGCATAATTATAGGCAAAGTAGAGGTTTTGCGAATTTCTTTTGTGAGCGCCCAACCGTCAATTCCAGGCATCATAATATCTATTATGGCTAAAGATAGAGTATCTTTCATAGAATTAAAAATTTCTAATGCCTGACGACCGTCATAAGCGCAAACGGTTTCATAGTTTGCCGATTTTAAAAAGTCAGACACAAGCTGTACAATGCGTTCTTCATCGTCAACAATAAGTATGATGTTTTTATTCATAGTAAAACCCCTTGAGAAATTTAATGTAAGTATGCAGTATTATACATTATAAAATAAATATTTCATATTTTTATTAAGAATTTGTTAATGTATTGCTTTTTGTGGATTTATGTCGAAACGAATGTATGTTGGTGTTGATTTTCGGGCGGGTTTGGTATATAATTTAGAAAAAACCGAGCGTTAGAGGTGTGTTTATGGTTTTTTTGGAGAATTTTGGGCAAACCCTTTTGTATCGGGTAATTACAAGCGGTGCCGTAGTTAATTTTTTTGTTGTAATACTAGGCAGTTTAATTGGCTTATTATTTAAAAAGGGTATACCGGAACGGGTAAAAACAACATTGATGAACGGTATGGCACTGTGTGTAATGTACATAGGCATTACCGGTCTTTTTGAAGAAAATGCTAATATAATAATTATAATTATTTCTTTTGCACTTGGTGCCGTAATTGGCGAGCTTATTGATTTTGATAGTTTAATAGGTAAGTTGGGTGTAAAGATTGAAAATAAAATTGGTAAAAAGGATTCTAAAATAGCCGAAGGCTTTGTTACTGCAACCCTGCTTTTTTGTGTAGGAGCTATGACTATTGTAGGTTCAATAGATAGCGGAATAAGTAATGATAATGCCACGCTTTATTCAAAGGCGGTTATAGATTGCGTGTCGGCAGCGGCGCTAACCTCAAGCCTTGGTATAGGTGTAATGCTGGCGGCTTTTTCGGTGCTTATAATTCAAGGCTCGCTTACTTTGCTTGCCGCTTTTGTAGCACCAATTCTTACTACACAGGTTATAGCACAAATGTCGGTAATAGGCTCGGCGCTTATTATAGCACTTAGCCTTAATATGTTAGGACTTACAAAAATAAAGGTTATGAACTATGTGCCCGCAATGCTTTTGCCCATAGTTTTATGCCTGTTTTAAAAGGAATGGAGAATTTAAAATGCCTAAACAAAGAACAAGACGTCAGCAAGCAATAATTCGTCGTAGAATTTTTCTTAGTGTAACCGCCGCTGTTTTGGTTATGATTATTGCCCTTGCAGCATTTTTGCTTCACACAATTTTCGGTGCTAATGGTAAAGATGAAAAAGCTGATTCTAATCCTACTCAGGTATCATCACAAGAAGAAAAAATCAAAGAAACCTTTGCTACTGTGCTAAGCACGGGTGATATTATGGTGCATGAAGCGCAACTTACAGGTGCCTATGTAAAAGAAACCGGCGACTATGATTTTAGCGCCTTTTTCAAAGAATGTGCGCCGTATTTTAGCAAGGTAGATTTGAGTGTAGCTAATTTAGAGGTAACATTTGGCGGTACCGAGGCGGGCAAGTTTAAAGGTTATCCCGCATTTAACACGCCTGACAGTTTGGCAGATGCCATAAAGAATTCAGGACTTAATATGTTGATTACTGCAAATAATCACAGCTATGATACAGGCTATGTTGGTTTAACCCGTACAGCACAGGTGCTTAAAGAACGTGGCATTGATTTTATAGGTACAAGAGAAACAGAGGCAGAGGATATTTATACCGTTAAAGATGTAAACGGTATAAAAATAGGTATGGCTAACTATACATATTCTTCTGTTACCGATGGCAGAAAGAATCTTAATGGTAATGTGTTAAAGGAAGAAGCTCAAAATCTTGTAAGCACATTTGTTTATGATAATGCCGCTTTAGAAGATTTTTATAATCAACAGAAAACAGTTATTGATGATATGAAGGCAAAGGGTGCCGAGTTTATAGTGTATTATATGCATTGGGGTAACGAGTATCAAACAGCACAAAACACCTGGCAAAAAACAATAGCACAAAAACTTTGCAATCTGGGTGTTGATATTATAATAGGTTCACATCCGCACGTTGTACAGCCAATCGAGCTTTTAGTTTCAGAAGATTCACAAAATACTACAGTTTGCCTATATTCAACAGGTAATGCTGTTTCTAATCAAAGACAGGAAGTAATGGTAAGTTGCCCGTCAGGTCATACAGAGGATGGTTTGTTCTTTAACTATACCCTTAAAAAGACAGGGGACGAGGTTGTGCTTGACAGTATTGATATTATACCTACGTGGGTAAACAAATACAAGGGTGGAGGCGGTTATCAGTATACAATTTATCCGCTTAAAAACCCCGAGACAGATGTGGTTAATTACGGTCTTGATTCCACAGCCTCTGCAAAAGCTTTAAAATCTTACGAAAGAACAAAGGCTATAGTGGCGTCAGGCTTAACTGCTTGCCAAAACGAAATAGGTTGCGAAATTACCTTTCCACAGTAAAATTGAGTAATTAAAACGGCTATTGCATTAAGTGTTTGCAATAGCCGTTAGTTTATTTCTTTTTTTCAAAGCCTTCGGTGCTTTCTTTCATAAATATAACCTTAATGGTCATAAAAAGTAAGCGGAAATCTAAAAGTAAGGAATAATTTTGAATATACATAAGGTCAAGCTGTAGCTTGTCATACGGGTTTGTATTATACTTTCCGTAAAGCTGAGCAAAGCCTGTAAGTCCACCACGAACCTTTAGCCTGTACTGGAATTCGGGTATTTCGTTTGTGTACTGTTCGGTGTGTTCAACACGCTCGGGTCTTGGTCCTACAAGGCTCATATCACCCTTTAAAATATCTATAAGCTGTGGCAACTCGTCAAGACGGGTAGCACGCAAAAACCTGCCTACAGGGGTAATACGTGGATCATCTTCTTCAGCAGGATGTGGTTTGCTATCCTTCTCGGCATCCACAATCATACTTCTGAATTTATGAATCTTAAAGGTTTTATTATTAATGGTAGAGCGTTCTTGTCTAAAGAAAATCGGTCCACCATCATAAAGCTTAATTGCCAACGCTGAAGCTAACATAAAGGGGGACGCCAAGATTAGCATAACTGAAGATACAACTATATCCATAGTGCGCTTTACAAAGCGTTGCTCAAAAGTGAGACCCTGATTGCGATACAGTAAAAGTGGGGTATCAAACAGGTGAATATCCTCCGCACCACGTATTAAAATATCGGATATTTTAGAAGTGGTATATGTGCGTATGTTTTTATCAAAACAAATTTTCAAAATTCGGTTTCTAACCTCTGAATGTACATCAAAAACTACCACACCGTCTACCGAATCCATCATAAGTGTAATGTTTTCAAGACCCATTGAAATGTTTGCTATTTTTTTAATAACAT
>JAZREW010000126.1:0-17075 GCA_045661005.1 Acutalibacteraceae bacterium
TTAAAAAAGTATTATATATTTATTTTACCACCATATTTCTAATACTGCAATATATTTTTTTATTTTACAGTATATCATACATAAAAGAAAAAGGTGTAGCTAAAAGCTACACCTTTTTCACATTTAATCAATATTTTATTAATTGCTAAAAAGCAACTCACCATAGCTAGGGTACGGCCAATAGCTTGATGGAACAACGCTTTCGGCACTATCTGCATACTTTCTTATATCTGCCATATATTTTAATATTTTATCATGGTAAGCAGTAGCACGTTCGTGCACATCAGCAGTTATTTCAGCAGAAGCCACCGCCATTTTAAGCTCGTTCGTTAAGGTGAAAATTTCTTTATTAGCAGCGGTAAGACGAGCTATAAGCTCTTTTTCAACCGTTGTATTAATACCGCCTATACTATTTTTGTTTAGCACAACTGTACATAACAAGTTAGAATACGTAGTAATAGCCGGAATTACTTCTCTATCCATCATTTCAATTAAGGTTAGAGCCTCAATATGCAGTATTTTACAATAATTTTCAAGCACAATATCAACACGAGAATTAATTTCGGTACGGTTTAACACCTTGTGCTTTTCAAACATTGCTACATTTTTCTCAGATTTAAGCAATGGCAAAGCATCTACCGTGCTTTCAAGATTAAGCAATCCTCTTTTTTCCGCCTCTTTTTTCCATTCATCCGAATAACCGTCACCATTAAAGATAATTCTACCGTGGTTTAAAACAACATCCTTAATTATATTGTTTACTTCGCTTGAAAAATCATCTGCTTTTTCAAGTCTATCAGCAAATTCGGCAAAAACCTCAGCCACCATTGTGTTTAGCATTACATTAGTATCTGAAATAGAAGATGCCGAACCCAACATACGGAATTCAAACTTATTACCTGTAAACGCAAAGGGAGAAGTACGGTTTCTGTCGGTATTATCCTTACGTATAGCAGGAATAATATCCGCACCAACATTCATTTTGATACGTTTTGCATCGTCATGATGAACGCCGTTCGCAACCGCCTCTAAAAGACAGGTGAGTTCTTCGCCCAAGAATATTGAAATAGTAGCAGGCGGAGCTTCATTAGCACCAAGACGGTGGTCGTTTCCTGCAGTTGCTACAGAAATTCTCAATAATTCCTGATGCTCATCCACAGCCTTAATAACAGCCGCCAAAGTAAGCAAGAAAAGTGGATTTTCGCTGGGATTTTTACCCGGTTTTAAGAAATTTATACCCGTATCAGTAGAAAGCGACCAGTTGTTATGCTTACCGCTACCGTTTACACCGTCAAACGGTTTCTCGTGCAAAAGGCACACAAGACCGTGGCGCAAAGCGGTTTTTTTCATCATTTCCATAGTAAGCTGATTATGGTCTGCCGCAATATTGGTTGTAGTAAATATAGGCGCTAATTCGTGTTGAGCAGGTGCCGCTTCGTTATGCTCGGTCTTGGCAAGCACACCAAGCTTCCAAAGTTCACTATCAAGCTCACGCATAAAGCTTGCAACACGTGGCTTTAAAACACCGAAATAATGATCATCCATTTCCTGACCTTTAGGCGGCATAGAGCCTATAAGGGTTCTGCCACAGAAAATAAGGTCGGGACGTTTTTCATACATTTCTTTATCTACAAGAAAATATTCCTGTTCAGGACCTACCGTAACATTAACACGCTTAACATCATCGTGACCGAAAAGCTTAATTATTCTAAGGGCTTGTTTATTTATAGCCTCCATACTGCGAAGCAATGGGGTTTTTTGGTCTAGCGCATCACCCGAATACGAGCAAAATGCGGTTGGTATGCAAAGGGTTTCATCCTTAACAAACGCATAAGAACTAGGGTCCCACGCTGTGTAGCCACGTGCTTCAAAGGTGGCTCTTAAACCGCCCGAAGGGAAAGACGAAGCATCCGGCTCACCTTTTATAAGCTCTTTGCCCGAAAATTCCATAACAATATGTCCATCATCCGTAGGGCTTATAAAACTGTCATGCTTTTCGGCAGTTATACCGGTAAGAGGCTGAAACCAATGTGTGAAATGCGTAGCACCCTTTTCTATAGCCCACTCTTTCATAGCATTAGCTACAGTATCTGCTATACTGCTATCAATGGTTTTACCTTCATCTATTGCACTTTTAAGTGCCAAATATACATCTTTCGGCAGTCTTTCTTTCATTATAGAGTCATTAAACACGTTACTGCCAAAAAGCTCATTAATATTTTCCACGCCTATACCCCCAATTTACACTTTTGTAATTATACCACTAACCAAATGTTTTTGTCAATCCGCAACCTCGTAAAATAATGTCAATACATCTCTCTCAAACAAATACCCGTTTATAACAAAATCATCCAACCGATATTGTATTTTATAAAGAAAAGCATCGTTTTCATTATTAAATTTTTCTATTAAGCTTTCGCTCTCTAACAAAAATTCGGCAGAATATACACCGTTGCCGGCTTGTTTAGTTATTACTTGGGCAATAAACTCTGCATAATCATATTCATTAATATAATCAATAACCCTATTTTCTTTTCGGTAAAATGTGTTACCTGTATACGTACATTTCCTAAAGGTGAAATTAAACTGTTTTCCTTGTATTATTTCTTCAGCAGTACGTTCTTTAAAGGTAGGAGCTATAACATGGTCGAACTCTAGCTGTTTTTGTGTAATATTGAAATATGCATAGCTATTGTCGTTTTGGTCATTCCAGGTAACATCAACATAGTTGTGCATTCCATCAATATTAACTGCATTCCACATATGACCAACACCGTCAGCTAATCCTAAAACTAACTCACATTCTATGCCAGCCTCGTTACAAAGCAGCTTAAAAGCACGTGCGTATCCCTCACACAAAGCCTGCTTTAACACAATACAACCGTAAGCGGTATTTGAAAATTCGGCTTCTTTATTATATTCTGTGTTTGCACAAATATAATCGTTTATAAGCTTCTCTTTTTCATATTCATCATCTGTAATTGAAATAGAAACAAGTATCTTTGTAACCTCATTTTGTAATTCGCTACGCATCTTGTCACGTTCTTCAATCGGTACAACATAGCTTGCCTCTTTTGTGTCATCCGAGTAATTAAAGGCAATATAAATATTACTGTCGTTTACAGATTTATTATTCCCCAGCAAATATGTATCCGGCATCCAAAAGATTTCTGCATGGTCGTTAAGAACAGCCTTGTAAGCAAGGCTAATATCCTTATATACACCATCATAACCCGTACAAAGCTTAACAAAACCATCCGGCATTGTTTCTGCTGCCGAATATAACTTTTTATATATTTTTCTTTGCTTGCTATTCAGCACATTATAGCACGAATCAAATTCGGGCGAAGAAACATAGTATTCTTCTACAATTTCTATAGTTTGTCCTTCTGTGCCAAAGCCCAATATTTGCGATTTAATTTCTGCAAAAACTTGGGAAATGCTAAAATCTTCAAACATAGATTTAACATCGCACCCGCAAAGCGTGACAAAAAAACACAAGCATAACAATAAAGCTATTATTCTTTTCATAAATCTTCCTAATTAATTACTCTTAAATTCTTACAAAGCCTTTGTAAATTATCTGACCAATAATAGCAATCGGGCACTGTAAGATTAGTTTCGCTATTTTCAATTATATATAATAAATCCTGTCGCAAAAAACCATATTGTGAAATTTTTTTAATAATTTTTTCCAGTATGTTTCGGTTTAGTTCCTGCTCATTGTCAGCAGTAGTTAAAAGCTCAACCACCTGTACACCTGTAAGAGTGAGCAGTTCTTGTGAAACAGATAAATCTATACCGCCCACCGAATCTACAATGTAGCTTATAAGATTGTAATCGGCCTTTACAGTATAATCTATAGGATAACCGTAAATTTCGGTTTCATCTTGCAAAATTTCGTTAATACAAATAACACTTATGCTTTCTTTTTCAAAATCAAGATAAAAAAGCGCATAATTGTTATCTACCTCAAACAATACACCGGCGTTTTGTGGTAAAGAAGCATACGGTACAGATGAAGTGTTGTTTTGAACCTCTGTTTTGGTTTTAGATGTAATATAAACAAAACCAACAGATAAAAATATTGCAAAACAAAGCACACATATTAAAAAAGTTTTTAAGTACATCTTAGTTAATCTTTTCAATTAAATCACCCAAGATGATTATGCCCTATTTTCAACATTAATATCAAAAACGGCACAAATTTTAAATTTGCGCCGCTTTTTACATTTAAGCTTCCATTATTTTTCTAAATTCTTCGCCCGAAATTTTCTCACGCTCGAATAAAATTTTAGCTACTTCATGAAGCTTAGGCATAGCGCCTTTAAGCAATTCTAAAGACTTAGCATACTGTGTCATAACAACATTTTCAATTTCCTCATCAATAACAGCAGCTGTTTTTTCTGAATAATTTGGTGTGGATGAAAAATCTCTACCAAGGAAAACTTCGTTATTATCGTTGCCGTAGGTTACAAGACCTAATCTGTCACTCATACCAAACTTAGTCACCATTTTTCTAGCCAAATCGGTAGCACGATCAATATCGTTAGAAGCGCCGGTGCAAACATCATCCTGTGTTAGCTGTTCTGCCGCACGACCGCCAAGTAAAGAGCATATCTGCTCTAACATTTGTTTCTTAGAGGTGTGACCTTTTTCTTCGGTAGGCAAATACATTGTATAACCTGCCGCCATACCACGACGAATAATCGAAATTTGATGCACAGGGTCTTGTGTTGGTAAGAAATAAGAAACAACCGCATGACCTGCCTCGTGGTAAGAAGTAACCATTTTATCTTTATCAGTTACAACATGGGATTTCTTTTCAGCACCCATAACCACCTTGATGGTAGCCTCTTCTATTTCTTCTTGTGTAATAGCCTTTTTACCGTGACGAACTGCAAGTAAGGCAGCTTCGTTAAGAAGATTTTCAAGGTCGGCACCTGTAAAGCCTGAAGTAGATTTTGCTATTGTTGCAAGATTAACATCAGGACCTAATGGCTTGCCACGTGAATGTACCTTTAATATTTCTTCTCTACCCTTAACATCCGGATAGTTTACTGTTATCTGTCTATCAAATCTGCCTGGTCTTAACAAGGCTTTATCCAATATATCGGGACGGTTTGTAGCCGCCATTACTATAACACCCTCGTTAACACCAAAACCGTCCATCTCAACCAGTAACTGGTTAAGGGTTTGCTCACGCTCATCATGTCCGCCACCAAGACCGGCGCCACGTTGACGACCTACAGCATCAATTTCATCAATAAATATAATTGCAGGAGCCTCTTTTTTAGCCTCGCCAAACAAATCACGAACTCTTGAAGCACCAACACCAACAAACATTTCAACAAAATCAGAACCTGAAATCGAGAAGAAAGGCACACCAGCTTCACCTGCAACCGCACGTGCTAGCAAGGTTTTACCGGTTCCGGGAGGGCCTACAAGCAATACTCCTTTAGGAATTCTGGCGCCCAAGTCATTAAACTTTTTAGGGTCTTTAAGAAATTCAACAATTTCTGCCATTTCTTCTTTTTCTTCGTCAGCGCCTGCAACATCAGCAAAGGTAGTTTTCTTTCTGCCGTCAGCCTTTCTTGCTTTCGACTTTCCAAAGCCCATTGTTTTATCGGCACCCATTGAAGAGTTCATACGCTTCATAAAGAACACCCAGAAAAGCACCATTACGCCAAGAAGCAACACGGTTGGCAACATATTTACAAACCATGCACCCTCGCCGCCACGGTCATAATCAAAGGTGATATCCTTTTCTGTTCCGGCATACTTTTCTTTAATTTCCATAACCGCTTCATTAACGTCGTTATAGAAAATTGAAGGGTCTGCCACGGTATAACGATATGTCTTGCCATCCTCACGCTTAGTATAGGTAAGCTCACCGCTATACAAGTTAAGATTGAATTCTGAAACACCGTTTGTTTTGACAAGCTCAACTATTTCAGAATACTTTGTTTCGGTTGTGTTTTTGGTAAGGTATGATACCGACATTATAGTGATAATAAAAACTATCGGTATACCTAAATACAAAAGCACATTTTTAAGATTTTTTTTCAAAAGAATATCTCCTTTCCTATTTGTTAGCGTAAACCTCAGGTGAAAGTACGCCTACAAAAGGTAAATTTCTGTATTTTTCATCGTAATCTAAGCCGTAGCCTACAACAAATTCATCCGGCACAACCTTACCAACATACTCAGCAGAAATATCTGCCTGGCGGTTGGCGGGCTTATCTAGAAATGTGCAAACCTTTATGCTTTTTGCATTTCTTTGCATTAACACACCTTTAAGATATGAAAGTGTTATACCAGAATCCAAAACATCTTCTACAAGCAATATATCACAGCCCTCGGGATTTATATCCAAATCCTTTTTAAACTTAACAACGCCTGTGGTTTTAGTACCGCTGTATGAAGAAACAGCCATAAAATCAATTTCACATTCACAGGTGATATTACGCATAAGGTCTGCCATAAAAACAATAGCTCCCTTTAAAACGCTAACCAACAAAAGCTTTTTGCCCTCATAGTCACGTGAAATTTCTTCACCTAAACGCTTACATATTTCTTTAATTTCTTCTTCAGAAACAAGAACCTTTGCAATTCCGTTATTCATAATCTACTCCTCTAAACTTCCTCATTTTGTTTTACTTCTATTTTATATACTTTTTTCGTAGCCAGGCTAATAGCACACCGTTGCGCCACACCTATACCGTAAACCCATATAACACCGTTATCATCAGCTATTACAGGAATACTATCCCTCATTTCGGGGGGGATTTGATTTTCACAGTATAGTTTGTTTAGCGTTTTCGTGCAACCACGGTTTTTAATTCTTATACTGTCACCTGGCTGTCTTGTCCGTAAAATCCATTTTCCTACAATTTTATCACGGTCAAGCAAATTTTTTAAAAACAAATTATTAATTTTTTCTTGATTTTTTAAAAATTCGTTTTCTTCCTCGGTTATTTTTACTTCAAACTCGAATTTTGAAGTTATATTTTCACCATTTTTCACTACCCAAAGCTTGTTTTTATTAGCCACAGCCGAGCAATCATTAGGCAAACTGGTTTTACCACCATTGAGTGCCACACGGTAAACAGCTTCAACATGAACTCCTTCCAGCGGAATTTGCATTTTTAAGCCATCCACAAACTTTATAATAACTCTTTTAGCTACAGCTGAAGCTAAATTTGAAAAACCTTCAAGTGATAATGCATTTTCATTGGTCAACGCAGATGAAATATATTCATCTGCCTTTAAATTTAAAACGAAAGCATCCTCACGCAAAGAATTTGCCGTACGCAAAGCAGACTTTTCTATTGCGGGATTTATCTCTCTTAAAACCGAAACCACATTATGACGTATTTTATTTCTGGTATAATCATCGGTTAAATTTGTACTGTCAGTAACAAACGGCACATTATTTTTTTCACAATACGCCTCAACCTCAGCACGAGTGCATAATAACAACGGACGAATGAAAATATCCCTCTTAGGTGGTATTCCGCATAATCCATCAATAGCGGTGCCACGTGAAAGATTAAAAATCATAGTTTCTAAGTTGTCACTTGCAGTATGTGCCGTTGCTACAAGACCATTACTTACACGGCGTAAAAATTCGTATCGCACCTCACGTGCGGCCAATTCTATACTTAAATTATTACTCTTTGCATACTCAGGTACATCTACCCTTTCACAATAAAGCTTAACATTAAGTTTTTCGCATTGCTCTTTTACAAAGGCCTCATCACGCATTGCCTCTTCACCACGGATAAGGTGATTAAGGTGCGCAGCGTTTACCTGTAAATTCAACGTTTCTTTAAGTGCTAACAAAGTATAAAGCAGGCTCATTGAATCTGCCCCGCCCGAAAGCGCCACCGTAATATTACGGCTTTCTTGCAATAGGTCGAACCGCTGTATTGCATCTAAAATACAATTTTCCATTACCTGAACACATCCACCGATGTAAATCTTGTAAACTGACCATCCCAGTAAAGCGGTACCGTACCAATTTCACCATGACGGTTTTTAGCAACTATACACTCTGCTTTATTTGGGTCAGACCTATCCTCATCATCGGTTTTTTCATTATCATAATAAGTATCTCGATACAAGAAAAGTACAATATCTGCATCCTGCTCAATAGAACCCGATTCACGAAGGTCAGAAAGTGCCGGCTTATGCGATTTACCCTTTGTTTCGGTACCACGTGAAAGCTGTGCACAAGCAATTACAGGCACTTTTAATTCTTTCGCCATTATTTTAAGGTTACGTGTAATTTCAGAAACTTCTTGCACACGGTTTTCACTCTGTCTTGCAGATTTCATAAGACCAAGGTAGTCAATTACTACCAAGTCAACCTTTTTCATACGTCTTAGCTTTGCTTTCATTTCGGGAACAGTTATAGCAGAGGTTTCATCAAAGTAGATATTTGCTTTAGATAGATTTTCACCCGCCTGCGCCAAGCGTGCCCATTCGGATTCATCAAGCTCGCCTGTTCTTAGCTTTTCGCTTTTTATACCTGCTTCACTTGAAAGCATACGCTGAGCCAACTGGTCTCTTGTCATTTCCAGCGAGAAGAAGCAAACCGTTTTACCGCTGCCAACCGCAACATTACGCACTATATTAAGCGCAAAAGAGGTTTTACCCATACCCGGACGTGCGCCCAAAATAATAAGGTCAGACTTATTAAGACCTGTTATCATTTTATCAAGCTCACCTATACCGCAGGGTATACCAATATATTCGTTTCTGGTTTCGGGGTCTGCCATTTTAGCCAAACGGTCATACGTTTCGTTTTCAATAACCGATTTAATGTGTGTAAGACCGCTTATCTCTCTACCCTGACGTATTTCATAAATACGTTGTTCAGCAGAGTCAAGCAGCTTGCCCGAATCCATTGTATTTTCATTTACATCTTTTATAATATCCTGTGCGGCAGACATAAGTGAACGTGCATAGTAGCGTTCACGAATAATTGCAACATAGGTAAGCACGTTAGCTGCAGATGGTACGGTTTGCACAAGCTGGGTAAGGTAGGCTTTACCGCCTGCCTCGTCATACACCCCGTCCTTCTTAAGCTTTTCAAGCAAAGATACAAAGTCAATAGTCTGGCTAAGCTCATACATAGCCGCCATCGCTTTATATATTTCTTTGTGTTGTGGAATATAAAAATATTCTGTTTTAACGCTTACAGCTATATCGTTAAGACACTTAGGGTCAATAAGCACCGCACCTAAAACAGATTGCTCTGCTTCAACAGAATACGGTAGCCTACCGCCATCAAGATTATAAATCAACTTCTCGTCGCTCATGAGCTTACTCCGTAACCTTTACGGTAATTTTTGCTGTAATACCCTGATAAAGCTTAATTTCAGCGGTATATTCACCAAAATTCTTTATATCGGCAACGGTCATTTTCTTACGGTCAATTTCTATAGCTAAGCTATTTTTAATTTCAGCAGCAATTTCTTTAGAAGTAACTGCGCCGAAAAGCTTGCCGCTGCTACCTGCCTTAGCCTTAATTGTAACGGTTTTACCGTTAAGCTTTTCTGCTAATTCTTTAGCAGCATTAATCTCTTCCTTTTTATGATGTGCCGCAGACTCTTCACGGTTTTTAAGCTCGTTTAGAGCTGCATTGTCAGCCTCAATAGCTAATTTTTTAGGAAACAAAAAGTTTCTTGCATATCCGTCAGAAACATTGCAAAGTTCTCCCTTTTTGCCATGTCCCTTAACATCTGCCAATAATACAACTTTCATTTTTAAAAACTCCTTAAACTGTTCTTGTAAACGTTTTATAATTAAACTTCCATTATAATTGGAAGTACCATAGGACTTCTTTTTGTCTTAGTAAACAGGAATTTTGATACCCCGTCCTTTATGCGTGTTTTTAGAGTATTCCAATCACGTGTGTTATTAATATAGCAACGTTCTAAAATATCATAAACCAGCTCATTAATTTCACGCATAAGCTCTTCGGATTCTTTTACATATACAAATCCTCTGGATACTACGTCAGGTCCTGAAACAACCTCACGTGTGACACGGTCAATAGATACGGCAACTATGATAATACCATCGTCCGATAAATGCTTTCTGTCACGCAAAACAATACTGCCAACGTCACCAACACCTAAACCATCAACCAAAACTCTACCGGCAGGCACAAGCTCAGAACAGGTCATTTTATCTTTACTAAGCTCTATTACGGCACCGTTTTGTGAAATCAAAATATTTTCCTTTGGTATTCCCATTTGCTCTGCCAAGCCCGCATGCTTCATTAAATGCTTTTGTTCACCATGTAGCGGAATAACATACTTCGGCTTAACAACGCTCATCATAAGCTTAAGCTCTTCTTGGCAAGCGTGTCCCGAAACGTGAACATCGTACATTCTTTCGTACACAACATTAGCACCGCTCTTCATAAGCTCATTTATTACCTTGCTAACAAGCTTTTCATTACCCGGTATAGGTGTAGCGGATATTATTATCATATCACCGGGTAAAATATCAATCTGCTTGTGATCAGAAAATGCTATACGGTGCAATGCCGAAAGTGGCTCGCCCTGACTGCCGGTTGTAACAATTACAATATCGCCCGGCTCGTATGACTTAATATCTGCCACATCAATTAAAACATTATCAGGTACTTTAAGATATCCAAGCTCTGCCGCAACCGTTACTACATTTATCATACTTCTGCCCGAAACCGCAACCTTACGATTACAGTTTACAGCTTCATCAATAATCTGCTGTATGCGGTGTATATTAGAAGAGAAAGTAGCAACTATTATACGGTGACCCTCTGCTTTGCTAAACAGGTTAGAAAAAGAACCGCCAACCAATCGCTCAGATGGGGTATAACCCGTTCTTTCAGCATTTGTAGAGTCAGCAAGTAAAGCCAACACACCCTGTTTACCATACTCGGCAAATCTGCCTATATCAATAACATAGTCATCTATAGGGGTGGTATCAATCTTAAAGTCACCGGTATGCACTACTGTTCCCGCAGGACAGGTTATAGCAAAGCCCGCAGCATCAGGTATAGAATGATTAACATGAATAAATTCAACCGTAAACTTACCAAACTCAACCTTTTCACCGGGTTTAACTGTGTTAAGCTTAGCATCACCTAAAAGCTTATGTTCTTTAAGCTTACCCTCTATCAAACCAATTGTAAGGCGTGTAGCATAAATAGGTAGATTGAAATTACGTAACAAATAAGGTATTGCTCCTATATGGTCTTCATGACCGTGTGTTACAACCATACCTTTAATCTTGTCTTTATTCTCATACACATAGGTAAAATCAGGTATAACTATATCAATACCCGGCATATCCTCATCCGGAAAAGACATTCCACAATCCACCAAAAACATATCACCGTCATACTCATAAAGGGTGATGTTTTTGCCTATTTCACCAAGACCGCCAAGCGGAATTATTCGCATAGGCTTTGGTGGTAACTTTGGTTTGTTGATTTTTTGATTTGATTTTGCATTTTTACCATATCGCTGTGGGTTGTAATTTTTACCACCCTTAGCCGAGCCGGCACCCTTACCGTACCCTAAGTTTGAATTTCTTTTCGACCTGTTATTTTTATCGTCCTTCGATTGTTTTTTTACAGGTTTTTCGTTCATTAAATAAATTGCCTCCATGAAATTTTTTGTTTTTACATTCAACTGTAAATTTTATATTAATTATAAGTACATTTTACACCCAAAACATACTAAATTTTACTATTTAAATACAAGAAAACAAGGGTTTTATCACTACTTTGGCAATAATACCCCATATTGTATTTATTTTACAATTATATACACACTATTGTCAAGCACATTATTAAATATATTGTTGACTTTTAATTAAAATATTAATCATATTTAAATATCTTGACAGTTTCTTAACAAAATTTTATAATGTATGAGTATTATGCAGAATTAAATATACCGCTTGAACGGAGGGGAAAAATGAATCCTAAAATAATAATAGTTGATGCCAACCGAAAAATTATTAAACAGATAAAAAACATCTTAAACAATAAGTATGAAATTTTTTCGGCAACCAATATCGGCGAAGTGTATCCGCTTATAAATGACGAGCCTTTTATAATTATTATTGACCCTCTGTTCCCTAAAAAAGATGGTATTAATTTTATTAAATCGGTTCGTGAGCATAGTGATTTTCCGATTATAGCTATATCCGAAAACGGAACCGAGCATGCCGCAGTAAGTTCTATTGAAGCCGGAGCAGATGATTTTATACGCAAGCCATTTTTCCCTGACGAATTCTTAGCAAGGGTTGAAAGCTGTGCCAGACGTATAAAAATGCTGGAAACTGCAAGAGGCTCTAATACTAATGATTTTTATAAAAGCAATGATTTGGTTGTAGAGTTTGACACCCACACCGTACTTATGTGCAATAAGCAGATACATTTAACTAAAAATGAGTTTAGAATACTTTCTCTGCTATGCAAAAATTCAGGAAAGCTTTTAACCCACGAATTTATAATAAAAACCATTTGGGGTCCACGTTCGGGTAACGAAACCGGTATACTCAGGGTTAATATAACCAATCTTCGTAAAAAGATTGAAAAAAATCCACTTATACCGCAGTATATCAAAACCGAAAATGGAATCGGCTATCGTGTACCCAAAAGCGAAGTCTGAACTTCTATTTACTTTCTAAATGTTTAAATATATATTTTAACTGTTCAGTTTGATTGAAAGATACAAAATCGTTTTCTGCAATTATAATATGGTCTAATAAAATAACCCTCATATCAGCCAAAGCTTTATATAATCTCTCGGTTGCTACAATATCCTCTAAGCTAGGCAACGCACTGGCACCCGGATGATTGTGAGAAAGTATTACACTTGTGGCGTTACGTTTTATAACTATTTCTACAATTTCTCTTATAGATACGCCAACCGAGGCAATATCGCCCTCACCTACAACGTCAAATCCCAAAAGCTTGCCGTTGTTATTCAAAGAGGTTATACCTATCATTTCTTTATTGCAATTAAAATACTTGCCCAACAAATACTGATAAACCTCTTCTGCATTTCCAAACTTCTTTACTTTAGCCTGCCTATCTTCCAAAAAGCGTTGAACAATTGTAAGTATTAGTTTGAACTGGGCTACAGTATTTTCACCAACGCCTGAAATCTTAACAAGCTCTTCGGGTCGTGCTTTTAAAACAGCCTCTATTGAGCCGAATTTATTTATAAGTTCATGTGCTATCTCATTAGTATCCTTACGGGGAATACTGTAAAATAAAAGCATTTCTAAAATTTTATGTGGTGGAGTTTCAATATCAAACCCGTGCGCCAGCAATTCTTTACGAACACGTTTGCGATGCTCACTATGTATATTTTCATCGTGTTTGTTGTTGCTATGCTTTTTATCAGACATATCTGCTCCCCCTTAATGTTTGCAATTACTACTAATTATATTATATAATACCATATTTTTCAAGTGGAAGGAATAATAAACCGGATGAAAGAATTTATTGTAACTAAAAATGACGCTACTTCAAGGTTAGATAAGTTTATAACCAAAAACTGCCCCGCCTTGCCAACCTCTTTAATGTTTAAATACATTCGCACCAAAAGAATAAAGGTTAACGGCAAGCGTGCCGAAATTAGTACAAGATTACAAGCAGGCGATACTGTAAGTGCCTATATTAACGATGAATTTTTTGTAAGTGTTAACCCAACTTATGATTTTTTATCTGCACCGCCTACACTTGATATAGTTTATGAAGATGAAAATATTCTTTTAGCAGACAAAAAGCAGGGTTTATTGGTTCACCCTGATAAAAACGAGTATACCAACACACTTATTGCAAGAATACAGCATTACCTTTACAAAAAGGGTGAATATGACCCCGAAAGTGAAAATAGTTTTCGCCCCGCCCTTGCAAACCGTATTGACCGTAACACCGGCGGCATCGTAATAGCCGCAAAAAATGCCGAGGCATTACGAATTCTTTGCGATAAAATAAAATACCGTGAGCTTGACAAACGCTACCTTGCCGTAGTGCACGGTACACCAAAGCAAAAAACAGCTTTACTTGAGGGGTATCTTGAAAAAAATGAAGAAAAAAACCAAGTTTTTCTTTCAAAAAACCGTGGCGAAAATGCTAAAAGCATAAAAACCAAATATACTGTTTTAGAAAGCAAAAACAATCTTTCACTTTTAGAAATAGAGCTACTTACCGGCAGAACCCATCAAATCCGTGCTCACATGGCGGCTATAGGTCACCCGCTTTTAGGTGAAGGTAAATACAGTAAATCTAACGATAAAAAGAAGGGTTTTGACAAACAGGCGCTTTACTCTTATAGTTTACAATTTGATTTTAAAACCGATGCCGGCATATTAAACTACCTTAACGGAAAACGCTTTACCGTTAAAAAAGTATGGTTTGCCGATGAGCTTTTCGGTGATAATTATAAAAAGCTTTTGCTGTAAAACTACAGCAAAAGCTTTTTTATTTTAGGTTGAAAAACATAAACATAAACCATTGCCATTCTTGAAACCGCAACATCGTAAACTACAAATACTGCGTTTCCAAGCACAAGTAAAATTATTGCGCCGTATTTACCCAAAATTCCGAAATCATCAAACGAAATGTCAAGTATACCTGAAAAAATAAAATAAATAGAAACAACCGCTACATTAAAAATCCCAAGTTTTAATACCCATTCTAAAATAACACTTTTAATTTTTTCTATTAAAGCTTTAATAATAGGATAATAACCAAAGAACAACATATATAGTAGTTTGCTTTCAACCTCTGCCAGCAAGAATATCGGCACAATCGAGGCTAAAAAGGTAAGAAAAGCCCATCTCTTATCTATCTCAATCACAACTGCCATTATAAACAGACCCGAAAAAGCGGGTATAGCATAGGTCAAATACGGAAAATACGCTATAAGCATAAAAACCGCCGCCAATGCCGCCATCATGCTACACAATGTCAACTTAGAAATTCTTTTCATAACAGCACCCTCTTTAACAGCAAGGAATTAAATCTCCACCCATGCATTCACAACAACAGTCAGCGCACAAAAGGTTAGTACACAAATCGCATCCGTTACAGCTGTTAACAGTACCATAAGAACGGTAAGGATTATACTGACCTGCGGTTTGTCTTTGTGCATTATTAAGCGCATTACGGTATTCGGGATTAGTAGGGTTCATTCTGCAAGCAGTTGCAAAGCTTGTATAAGCCTGATCAAACCAACCTCTGCGATAAAGTACCGTACCATTAAGAAAATACCATTCTGCATCACGTGATTGTGGTGGCACGCCATCCAACACTTCTTGTGCCTGTTCAAGTCTGCCCTGATTTATAAGCGAGCGCACTTCAGGAAAAGAAGTAGCAGAATAGCTATACTGACTGCCGCTTTGACCTTTACCACGTCTGCCGTTCATTATAAGGTCATACGCATCGTTAATTTCTTTCATTTTTTCAGCCGCTAAATCAGAGAGCGGATTATCTGCATAATTATCAGGATGATATTTTCTGGCAAGCTCACGATAAGCATTTTTAATTTCTTCGTCGCTTGCACTTTTACTTACTCCCAATACGGAATATGGATCCTTCATATGTTTAACTCCTTTTTAAATGTATCTTCAAGTCCTAAATACATAATATTACCTAAAATGTTTTTATATTTTTTTATTTCAAGCAGTTCAAAAGCCTTGCAGGCTTCATTAATACAAAAATATAACTGAGCTTTTGCCTTTTCTTTTAAATTTTCACTTAATTCACTTTCATTACCCGCTTTAAAAACATTATAAGCACCGGTCTTTATATCCTGCTCAAAATCGCATACGGCATCCAGTATATAAATATACCTTCCAAGACAATAACCAAGTCTTTGCAAAATACGTTTTTGAGTTTCATCCTCAGAGCAAAGCATTAAAATTTCTGATAGCACCTTTGCTGTGGGGTCTGCTATGCGGTCAAGCTCGCTACAGCCGTTTTTTTCAAGTGTATTTTGGTTTTCGATATATTCTGCCACACACTTTTCTATTTGCGGATATTTTTTTGCCGCTTTTTTATGCGCTCCCGAAAACAGAGGTAAAAGACAACTGAAACCTAATTTTTTAAAACCTTTTTCGTCTGCAATATTATCTGCCAGCTTATAATAAAGCATTATCATAGCCGCAGCAGAGGGCATAGAAAAATCTTCTTTGCCCTTGCAATAATTACATTTTTTAAGAGGATTGAAAGCACATCTGCCCTTTTTAATTTCAGTACAACCATCACTTAAAGACATCTTAAGCAATGCCAAAAAGGTGAAATCGTAGCTTAAAGTAAATCTGGAAAGCAAGCCATACTCTCTGCCCAAATTACGACAAAGCGTACAATAAACAGCTTTATACATTTCATATTCCCAAACCTTTAGTTCGGGCTTTGCCGCCTTTATATAGCCAAACATGTATTTCACCCCTTACCGTACATTTTATACTTTTAACGGCACTTTTTGGTGAATAATGTGTTAATATTATTCTTTATTTAAAATTTTCTTTAAAAATGCGCCTGTGTAGGATTTTTCACACTCAGCAACCTTTTCAGGTGTACCGCTGCATACAACTCTACCGCCACCGTCGCCACCCTCGGGGCCTAAATCTATAATATAATCGGCGGTTTTAACTACGTCCAGATTATGCTCAATCACAAGCACGGTATTACCCGTTTCAACAAAACGCTGAAGCACTTCAATCAGCTTATGCACATCTGCTGTGTGCAGACCTGTTGTAGGCTCGTCAAGAATATAAATAGTCTTTCCTGTGCTACGCTTTGAAAGCTCGGTTGCAAGCTTTACACGCTGTGCCTCACCACCCGAAAGTGTTGTTGCAGGCTGACCGATTTTTACATAGCCCAAACCTACATCACAAAGAGTTTTTAACTTTCTAGCTATTTTGGGTATGCTTTCAAAGAAATAATATCCCTCTTCTACTGTCATTTCCAAAACATCGTATATACTTTTTCCTTTATATTTTACACTAAGGGTTTCACGGTTATATCGGCTACCGCCGCAAACCTCACA
>JAZREW010000127.1:0-6759 GCA_045661005.1 Acutalibacteraceae bacterium
TTTAATATTTTTATAAAAATTGCGGCTATTTTTGCGGCATTTGTTTTTGTGCTTGCAATTTCAAACATTACGCTTTTGGTTAAATTTTATAGCTTAAAAGAAAAAAACGCTTTAAAAGAACAAATTAAGGTTGTAAGCGAGCTTGATTTTAATAACAACACCGAGGTAGTAAAAAAGCTTTCTGCAATTAGTGAAGAATATAATTTTGATATTGAAATTTACAACGGTAGCGGTTCTATTCTTTATACTACGTACGGCGGTCAAATGATGGATTTCTTTCAGCAAAATAACGATAAATTCGCAATGTCGCATGAAGAAATGATACCAATAGAGCGTGAAATACTTAACGATAACACCGTATTTGAAACCGCTGTTCGCCGATTTGATAAAAGCGAATTTTTGCTTTGCAGAAAACAAATAGGCAATAATATTTATGCCGAAATTCGTGTTCAAAAGCAACTGATTACCGATTCTGCCGATATTGCAAACGAATTTATATTAATAATATCGGTTGTTTGTTTTTTTCTTTCTATTGTATGGGTTTTTGTTTTTGCAAAGTATTTTTCAAAACCTATAAGCGAAATGAATCAAATCACCAAAAATATGAGCGAACTCAATTTCGGCGAAAAAATATCCGTAAACCGTAGCGATGAAATCGGTCAGCTTGCAGTATCTATAAACGAGCTTTCAGATTCGCTTTCAACGGCGCTTAAAGACCTTAACGCCACCAACGCCAAGCTTAGAGATGATATTGAGCTTGAGCGCCAGTTGGATGTTATGCGCCGTGGCTTTGTGGCAAATGTATCACACGAATTAAAAACACCTATATCAATTATAAGCGGCTATGCCGAAGGCTTAAAGCTTAATATTAACGAGACCTCACGTGAGGCTTACTGCAATACCATTATTGATGAAAGCCAGCGTATGAACAGACTGGTTTTAAGCATTTTAGAGCTTTCACGTTACGAATCGGGACAAATACCGCTTAATTATCAGAGTTTTGATATTTCTATACTTTGCGAAGATATGCTTAAACGCATTTTTACAAACAAAAATATTGCAACCGAAAATAAAATAGATTTAAGCACACTTGTATATGCCGACCCACTACAAACCGAACAGGTTTTAAAATCGTTACTTGAAAATGCGGCGGCACACACAACAGATGGCGGCTTTGTTAAAGTAAGTGCCGAAAAGCGTGACAAGCATATTCGCATTTCGGTATTTAATACAGGCGAGCATATAGATGATGAGCTTATGCCGCAGATTTGGCAAAGCTTTTACAGGGGTGATAAATCCCACAAAAGAGAAAGTAGCCGTTTTGGTTTAGGACTTTCAATAGTTGCCGCAGTAATGAAACTGCATAACTGCAGTTGTGGCGTTTACAATACCGAAAACGGTGTTTGCTTTTGGTTTGAGCTTGAAGCTTTTAATGATACTGATGCTGAGAATTCCCATACCAAAGAATAGTTTTATTTCTGCCGAGACATATTGTTTCGGCAGTTTACTTTGTGGGTATTATAGTAAATATTAAGCTAAATACTTGCCTTTAGGAAAAAAATGTTATATAATAATGTGTTAGAAATTATAATGTGAGGGATTTTTTTGGATATTCAGGTTAACGATAAGCTAAAGATGAAAAAAAAGCACCCTTGCGGAGCTGATACCTTTACGGTAATACGTATAGGTATGGATTTTAAGCTTGTATGCGACGGTTGCGGTCACGAAGTAATGGTGCCCAGAAGCAAAGCAGAAAAAGCTATAAAGAAAATAATTAAACCTGACGGAGAGAATTAAAATGTTTGATAAATTAGAAACAGTTGTAAACCGATACGAACAAATAGGCATAGAACTTACACGCCCCGATGTTGCCTCTAATAACGAACAATTCAGAAAGCTTATGAAAGAGCATAGCGAGCTTACCCCTATTGTAGAAAAATACCGTGAGTATACCGCCGCTAAAGCATCTGAAGAAGAAGCGCTTGAAATTTTAGCCGAAGCCGGTGCAGATAAAGAGCTAAAAGAGCTTGCCGAAGAACAGCTAAAAGAATCTAAAGAAAATATTGCCGTATTTGCAGATGAGCTTAAAATTCTATTACTTCCCAAAGACCCTAACGACGAAAAGAACGTAATAGTTGAAATTCGTGGTGGCGCAGGCGGTGAAGAAGCGGCACTTTTTGCAGGCTCTCTTTACAGAATGTACACAATGTATGCTGAAAGCAGACGTTGGAGCATTGAAGTGCTTAACGCTAACGAAACCGAGCTTGGCGGGTACAAGGAAATAAGCTTTATGATAGAGGGTTCGGGCGCATATTCACGCTTTAAATACGAAAGCGGTGTACACCGTGTTCAGCGTGTACCTGATACCGAAACTCAGGGACGTATACACACTTCTACCGTAACTGTAGCCGTTTTACCCGAAGCCGAAGATGTTGAGCTTGAAATTAATCCTGCCGACCTTAAAATTGATACTTTCCGTTCATCCGGTGCGGGTGGTCAGCACATTAACAAAACCTCATCTGCTATACGTGTTACACATATTCCTACAGGTACTGTAGTTGAATGTCAGGACGAACGCAGCCAGTTTAAGAATAAGGACAAAGCGCTTAAAATACTTCGTTCCCGCTTGCTTGACGTAGCACAACGTGAACACGATGAAGCCATTGCGTCTGACAGAAAATCTCAAGTAGGTACAGGTGACCGTAGCGAGCGTATACGTACCTACAACTATCCTCAAGGCAGAATTACCGACCACAGAATCGGTCTTACCATATATAAGCTAGAACAGGCTCTTAACGGTGATATTGATGAGGTTATTGATGCACTCATAACCCATTACCGTGCCGAAGCTTTAAAGGCTGAACAGGAATAATTATGATTACTGAAAAGTTAGAAGTATTCGCAAAAAATTACAAAACCAGCATTTTACGTGCGGCAGAAATTTTAAATTGCGGCGGAATTGTAGCAATTCCTACCGAAACGGTTTATGGGCTTGCCGCCTCAGCTTATGATGAAGAAGCCATAAAAAAGGTTTTTTCTGCTAAGGGCAGACCGCAGGATAACCCTCTTATAGTGCATATTTGCGATATGAATATGCTTGAAGAAATTGCCCGCAATATTCCCGACTTAGCGTATAAGTGTGCCGAAAAATTTTGGCCGGGACCTTTTACAATGGTTTTACCACGTACACAAAAAACTGCCGAATGTGTTTCAGCAGGTCTTGACACTGTTGCAGTTCGTATGCCTGACCACAAGATAGCACTTGATATTATTGAAAAATCAAAGTTGCCGCTTGCCGCCCCATCCGCTAATACTTCGGGCAGTCCCAGCCCTACTACTGCTATCCACGTAGAAAACGACCTTGCAGGCAAAATAGATGCCATCGTTTTTGGCGATGAATGTACAGTAGGTGTTGAGTCTACCGTTGTTTCGTTTTGTTGTAATCCCCCAAGGCTATTGCGTCCGGGCGGAATTACTGCCGAACAATTGTCCGAAATTATTCCCGATATTGTAGTAGATAAAGCAGTTCTTGCCGAGCCTGAAAAAAATGCTAAGGTAGCATCGCCCGGTATGAAATATAAGCATTACGCCCCTAAAACCGAAGCCTTTTTGATTGAGGGTGACTCTAAAGCGTTTGCCGATTTTGTAAATAGCAAAACCGCTAGTGCTGCCGTATGCTTTGAAGAAGAAAAAGAACTAATTAAAATACAAAAAATCTGTTACGGCTTTAGTGAACACGAAGAATCCCTTGCAAAAAATGTATTTTCAGTTTTAAGAGAAATTGATACTTTAGGTGTTGAAAAGGTGTATATTCACGCTCCCGGCAAAAATGGTGTTGGGCTTGCAGTTTACAACCGTTTGTTACGTGCCGCAGGCTTTAAGGTGGTTAAATTATGAGTATAATTATAGGTCTTACAGGCCCCACAGGTTCGGGCAAAAGCACCGCATCTGCTCAATTTGAAGCACTTGGATTTTATATAGTAGACTGTGATAAATTAGCACGTGTTGCAGTTGAAAAAGGTACGGCAGGTTTATCAGATTTAGTATCTGTTTTTGGTGCAGATATTTTAGAAAAAGACGGCAGCTTAAACCGCAAAGCATTAGCGCAAAAAGCCTTTAAAGCAAAAGAAAATACCGAACTTTTAAACGGTACACTTTTACCGCATATAGCAAAGCTTGTGCTGAAAGAATGCGAAAAAAGCAATAAAATTTTACTTGATGCCCCTACACTTTTTGAAAGCGGATTAAACTCGGTTTGCACATCTACAGTAGCGGTTTTAGCCGATACTGAAACCCGCTTACAAAGAATCATTCAGCGTGACGGTATTGATGAAAACGCCGCTAAACTTCGCATTTCTGCGGGCAAACCTGATGATTTTTACAAGCAGAATGCAAATTTTGCAATTTACAATAACAACGAATCACAAGAATTTTTACTTAAAATTAAAGAAATAATTTTAAATATTGTAGCTAATAACTAAAACTATAACGCCGATTTTTTCGGTTCTATAAAAGGAGAAATTAGTATGTCTGAAACTAAAACTGCAGCAGAAGTCCTAAAGGAACAGCTTTTTTTAAAGCGCAAAAACGGTAGACTTATTGCCGATGAAAGCACCCTTTTGGAAGCTGACAAATATTGTGAAAGCTATAAAGCTTTTTTAGACTCTGCAAAAACAGAGCGTGAAGCAGTAAAAACTGCAATAGCTATTGCTGAGAAGGCAGGTTTTACCGAATTTTGCCATAGCAAGCAATACTCTGCGGGTGAAAAGGTTTATATAAATAACCGTGGCAAAACAGTTGCCTTTGCAGTAATCGGTAAAGAACCAGTTGAAAACGGTGTTAATATTACCGCCGCTCATATTGACTCACCCCGCCTTGACCTTAAGCCAAATCCACTTTACGAGGATATTGATTTAGCTCTTTTAAAAACACACTACTACGGCGGTATAAAGAAATATCAGTGGGTAGCTACACCTTTAGCTCTTCACGGTGTTTTCGCTCTTAAAGACGGTACTGTAAAGGAAGTTTGCATAGGTGAAAAGGATGACGAACCAAAATTTGTTATTAACGACCTTTTACCACATCTGGCATCTGAGCAATCAAAGCGCACCCTTAGTGATGGTATTAAGGGCGAAGAGCTTAATGTACTTGTTGGTAGCCATCCTTTTAAGGACGATAAGGGTAGCGAGCTTGTAAAGCTTAACATTTTAAAACTATTCAACGAAAAATACGGCGTTACCGAAGAAGATTTTCTTTCTGCCGAGCTTGAATTAGTACCTGCTGTAAAGGCTTGTGATATAGGTCTTGACCGCTCTATGATTGGAGCCTATGGTCAGGATGACAGGGTTTGTGCATATCCTGCTCTTACTGCTATAATTGATGTGCAAAACCCAGCAAAAACCGCTATTGCTATTCTTGCTGATAAAGAAGAAATCGGTTCTATGGGTAATACAGGTCTTGAATCAGATTTCTTGCGCTTTATTATAGGAGACCTTGCAAAAATGCAAAATGGTGATGCTACAATAGCACTCAGAAATTCAAAATGCCTTTCTGCCGATGTTAACGCAGGTACCGACCCCACTTTCCAAGATGTTATGGAAAGAAGAAATGCAAGCTTTTTAAACTACGGCGTTGTGATTACCAAATACACAGGCGCTCGTGGAAAAGCAGGTACCTCTGACGCTTCTGCCGAGTATGTTGCAAGCATTAGAAATATGCTTGATAACGCAGGCATAGTATGGCAAACCGGCGAGCTTGGCAAAGTAGATATTGGCGGTGGCGGTACAGTTGCTATGTATATTGCAAATTTAGGTATAGATGTAGTTGATTTGGGCGTGCCCGTACTTTCAATGCATGCACCTTTTGAAACAACCGCTAAGTTTGACGTTTATATGTGCTACCGCACAATGTACGAATTTATGAAATAATTTATAAATTAAAACCCAAGGTGAAATTAATCATCTTGGGTTTCGTTTTTCAGTATCCATTTTTGCGGATTATTTTCAATATATTCCCACACCTCATTGTAATCTTGTTGATTACGGATAATGTGGTCGTAATATCTTGGTTGCCAAATATTCTCGCCGTATTCTTTGTTGCAAAACCTTTTAAATGTGCTTACAAATTTTGCAATAGTTGAATTTTTGTTATCGTATTCAATTGTTTTACATGTAGGGACAGGCGTCCCCGACTGTCCAATCTGAATTGATACCAACATATGAATATGGTCGGGCATTATTATATAGTTATCAACCGAAATATTATCATAAAAATCTTTTAGTTGATTTATGCATTTATAGGCGATTTTACCGTAATTCAAATAATATACTTGCGGGCAGGCGAGGCCGCCTGCCCCTACATCTATATATCATAAAATCCTTTTTCGGTTTTTAACACATATCCTAATAAAATATGCGCCGTTTTTATTATAATTAAAATTTTCTAATCTATTGTTCTTTCTAACGGGAAAGCTCATACCTATCACCACATGTATTATACCATGAATTCATTGGATTGCAAATATTTATCCGTAGGGACAGGCGTCCCCGACTGTCCATTCTGAATTGATACCAATATATGAATATGGTCGGGCATTATTATATAGTTATCAACCGAAATATTATCATAAAAATCATTTAATTGTTTTATGTGTTTATAGGCAATTTTACCGTGTCTTAAATAATATACTTGCGGGCAGTCGAGGACGCCTGCCCCTACAATTAAAAACCAGAAAATAAAAAACTGTTGAAATAAATTTAA
>JAZREW010000128.1:0-8157 GCA_045661005.1 Acutalibacteraceae bacterium
CTTGGCTCACAGAACGACATGGCTACGATCCGACTTAACATATAGTCCTGCAAGACAGAACAGACAACTGATGTGTTGATTATTTATTATGCCGGAGCCCATGAAAATATATGGATTTAAAACTAAAAGTATAGCTGTAAAAAAGCTTTGCTGAATTGTGAAAAAAAGCCGCATTATTTTGAAGGCCAATATATTGCAAAGCGTTATTGTAATTATTTCAATTATCTTTAAAGCTATTAAGCTTTTGTTAAAAATTTTAAGAAGAAGTGAAAGGTAAAACGTGTATCCAATTTGAAAATTGTAAAAATAAAAGTAATTATCTTTCTGTGCTGCTAAGGTTGAAAAATTTTTATCTAGAATAGCGTGTGCACCCTCTAGTAAAACCTCATAATCACTAACTGGTTGTGCATTATATATCAAATTCCATGTACAAAGCAACAAAAAGGAAAGCAAAGCTAAAACTATAATTGAAATTTTATCTGATTTTAATTTTGAAGAAAATATATAAGCTAAACATATGACAGTGAAAAAAGCTAAAATGCCGCAAATCTTTATTAATGCATCAAAGGTGTGTTGTTGTAAAAAAAATACACTCAACAAGCTAAAACTTAGAGAAAATAATATTAATGTTTTTGAAATTAAATTTATGCCGTTTTCAGAAAAAGACATAAGAGAGGTTTTGTGTCTTTTAAATACGCTTAAACTATTCAAAATTCAATCTCCTTAGTTTGAAAGTTTTGTTATAGATATTTATACCATTACATTGTTCTGTATAGTAATGCCACAGTTTCCACATGCGAGGTTCTTGGGAAAAGGTCTGCTGGTGTGTACTCTTTTAATACGTATCCCAATTCGCTAAAGATTTTTATATCTCGGGCTAAGGTTGCGGGGTCGCAAGAAACATATACAACCCTTTCGGGACTAAAATCGCAAGCCACTGTTTTTATAAGCTCTTCGCTACAACCCTTTCTTGGCGGGTCTACAATAACAACATCGGTTTTAATTCCTTCGCTTGCTAATTGAACTGCCGCATCTGCCGCATCAGCACAAATAAAGCGTGTGTTTTTAATATTGTTTTGCTCGGCATTGAATTTAGCATCGTCCACAGCCTCAGGCACAATTTCAACACCGATAATATTTTTCGCCTTTTCCGCCATAGAAAGACCTATTGTACCTGCACCGCAGTAAAGGTCTAGAATATTTTTGTTTTGGGGTTCGGCATACTCAGCAGCCTTTTCGTAAAGGCGTTCTGCCATATCTCTATTAACCTGATAAAACGAGAGCGGGGATATACGTACCTTTACACCGCACAAAACATCTGTAATATAACCCTGACCGTAAAGCACAACGCATTTTTCGCCCAAGATAACATTTGTATCTTTTTTATTAATGTTAATCTGTACGCTTTTAAGATTTTCACCGCAAACGGTTTTGAGATTATTTATAAGCTCTTCGCTAAACGGTAGATTTTCACCGTTAATAACTGCGGTAAACATTATTTCGTCGGTTTTTTCGGCAATACGTAAATATATATGACGCAATAAACCTTTATTACTGCTTTCATCATAAATACTTATGCTATTTCTTTCTAACCATTCTTCCGTCACCTTTAAAATATCGGTAAATATAGCAGGTTGCAATAAACAGCTGTTGCAAGCAATAATTCTGTGCGAGTGAAAGGCGTAAAAGCCTACCTTTCCGTCAGCTCCTACAGGGTACTGCGCTTTATTTCGGTAATTTGAATCTTTTGAAAAAAGTATTTCCTGCGGTTTTGTATCCACACCGCCAATACGCTTTACTGCCTCATAAACCTTTGAGGTTTTAAGTTTAAGCTCGGCATTATAGCCTATGTGCCTGAAAACGCAGCCACCGCACTTACTAAACACGGGGCAGTCGGGTATGCATCTATCCTGCGAGGGTTCTATCAGTTCCAAAAGCTTGCCGTAAGCGTAAGTTTTTTTTACCTTTAATATTTTAACCTTTGCAACGTCGCCAATAGCGGTAAGCGGTACAAAAATCGCCATACCGTTATATCTGCCTACACCGCTGCCTTCGGTGGTAACATCTGTAATATTTAAAATTATTTCGTCATTTTTTTGCATAATTTTCCTCAAATTAAAATCATTTAAATATAATTATACCACACCTAATAGAACACGGTCAATAATATATAATTTTTAAATGAAACTTAAATTGTTTTGATTGTTAATTTTTTCAATATTTTTTTGGAATTTAAAGCAATAGATTTATTTTAATAAACATTATATAATAAATATATGAATTTCACTTATGTATGGGTGGGTTGTTAATATTATGAGAAAACAAGATAATTTTCTTAAAAACGGCAAGCGTGTTATACGTTGTGCAAAATACAAGGGCAAGGCAACAATAGAACCTGTTGTAGAAAGAAAGGCTAATATATACGAAAATGAAGATGTACCGCAAAAATTAAGCTTTATAGTAGCATCTGAAGAATACGAGACTTTTTGGGTTTCTACAACACTTATAATGCCATTTGATTTTGAAATACCGTTAACTACTTCGCAGGCTAAACGTGGTGAAAATATTACTGTTCAGTTACCCAATCTTGCAAATGCTTTTGGTGTGTTTTACATAAATGCTGTTGTAAGAGATTTTAAAGGCGAACTTTTGTGTGAACAGCTTATTCCTTTTTCTCACGTGCGTACAGGTGACGGAAGCTTTAAAAAATCAGGAAGCCTAGCGCATATAATTAATCATGATAATCCGCTTTCATACGAGCTTATAGATTTATACAAAAAATGCGGTATGCGTAAAATGCGGGTGGATTTCACTTGGCGTTTTATTGAACTGCAAAAGGGTGTTTTAGAAATACCTGAAAGATGGTGCAATATAGTTGACTATCTATATAAAAACGGTATAGAGGTACACGCTGTGCTTAATTACGGGTGCGAGTTTTATGATGATTTTAAAGCACCATATACGAAAGAGGGCATAGACGCTTGGCTTAACTATTGCCGTTTTACAGTTAACCACTTTAAAGGCAAGGTCAAGCATTACGAGGTATGGAACGAATATAATTTATGTATGGGCAATGCACCGGGAAGTCCTGAAAAATATGCCGAATTATTAAAGCCCACTTACACTTTGCTTAAAGGAATAGACCCCGAAATTGTTGTTACGGGCGCTGTTACCTGCAACACACATCCCGATTGGGTTCGCCGTATGCTTGCTTGTGATACATACGATTATTTTGACGAGCTTTCTATACATTGCTATTCGGGTCCCGATGAAGCGTATCCCGACGATAATCAAGGTCAAGCAGAGGCTAATACTAAATCTTACATAGATTTAATGTTGCCTTATGGTGAGCCAAAGCCTGTTTGGATAAGCGAAATGGGTTGGAGCAACTGCGCTATGAACTATCGTTCTTCAAGAGAAACTCAGGCGGCATGCTTTGCAAGGCTTTTTGCTATTACCGAAACGAGCGATATTATAGCTAGACTTTGCTATTATAATTTTAGAGATAGCTCGCCCGATAATCCTTTTGACCCTGAATTTCAATGGGGCAGTATTGAGGCACCCGGAAGTATAGTGCCAAATTCTGCGAAAGAATCTTATGCCACAATAAGCTGTTTAAACTATATGATAGGCAATGCAGAGTTTGTTTCACGCAAGAATGTTGGTAAAATAAGCCATATAACATACTGTGAAAACGATACATATATACATATTCTTTGGTCGCTTGACGGTAACAAGAAAATAACCCTTTCTTTAGATGAAAATTGTGAAGCTTTTGATATGTATGGTAATGAATTTAACATTGGTGCCCAAAACTGCGAGGCTATATTTGAAATTGATGCTAATCCAATATACATTAAGGGTGGAAACCTTAAAATTTTAAGCTGTGAAAAACCTGATGAAATTATATATGATTATCCGTTTACCGTGTCGGTTGCCCCTGAAAAAAGGGGAGACGATTGGTTCGTTTCGGCTATTATAAAAAACCATAGCGATACAATACTTGGTCGTACTCGTGTAGAAATACCCGAGCTGGCATGCGCTAACCGATACGAGCGTTTTAAAATTGAAAAGGGCGAAATATTTAAAACTTCGGTTAAAATGGAAAGCCCCGACCCCAAAAAGCAGTATCGTGCAATAGCTATAGTAGATTTAGAAGATGGTACGCATATTGAAAAAAGCGAGCTTGTAAGCTTTATGGCGGTGGAATACGGAAAGGCTAACAAAACCACATTTTCGCTTTGTGCTAAAGATGAATATACCTATATTGATGGTGAAGAATGTCCTGACCTTAACGCCGAGGTTTCTTTAGGATATGACGAAACTAATTTCTATATAGAGGCAAATGTAAAATACAAAGAGCATATTCAAATAGGCACTACAGCAGACCATTGGCAAGATATCTGGGATGGCGACAGTATAGAGCTAACCTTACAGCCTATTTATGACGGCAACAACGAAAATATGCGCTTTAACCGCATGGCGTTTGCGCTTTCTTCTAACACAAATGAGGTTATTGCTTGGCGTTGGTACTGTGTATCTAACCGTAGTGTAGGGCGTTTCAGAGGCTGTAGCTGTAATATTACACGAGAGGGCGAAATTACGCATTATTCTGTAGCAATTCCCTGGTGTGAGCTTTTACCTCCTAACGTTGAGCTTAGTGACTGTGATAGCTTTGGTTTTGCGTTCAGGGTGAACTACGCTCAAAGTAATGACGGTTGTGTTGACGGTTATTCTCAGCTTTATGGTGGTATTGGTCACAGACGCACTATGCTTACCGACCTGCCTAGAGAGCTTGGCAGACTAACACTCGCAAAATAATAGATATTTAAATCCCGATTTTCAACAAAAAAATCGGGATTTCTCTATTTTTTATATAGAAATATTATTTTGATTTCGTTTTTCTTGACTAATATAAGTAAATATATTAAAATTCAAGTAAGTAAGAATGTTTTAGGGGGATTTTTTATGACCTATATTGAAAAGCTTAATTTTGTGAGCAGTTACCGCAATGTTGGCGACAGTGCAGAGCGTATTGTTTCACAAATTACATATCTTGACGCTATTTCTAAATTAAAAGGCGGTATATATAACGAAAAATTAGAAAAGGCTTTTGATTTTTTAATTGAAGCTATTAAAAAAGACGGTGCTATTACTGCTAAAACAGTAACAGATGCCGAAAATATGTTGCTTGATTTAGCACCTGTTGCGAAAAGCTATAAGCAGTTGTTTTTATCCCACGCACATATAGATATGAACTGGATGTGGGGTTACAATGAAACGGTTGCCGTTACGATTGACACTTTTAGAACTATTCTTAACCTTATGGAAGAATACCCAGAATTTACATATGGTCAGTCACAGGCTTCTACCTACGAAATAATTGAAAAATTTGCACCCGAAATGCTTGACGAAATAAAGAAATATATAAAAGAGGGCAGATGGGAAGTAAACGCTTGTGAATGGGTAGAACCTGATAAAAATATGCCTGACGGTGAATCGCTTACAAGACAGATTTTGCAAACTAAGAAATATCTGTCCGAGCTTCTTGATATACCTTACGATTATATGTGTGTAGACTTTGTTCCGGATACATTTGGCCATAATATTAATGTGCCTGAAATTCTAAGCAATGCCGGCGTTAAGTATATGTACCATTGTCGTGGCTATGAAGACCATCACATTTACCGTTACCAGTCGCCATCGGGTAAAAACGTGCTTGTTTACCGTGAATACTGTTGGTATAACGATAAAATTCAGCCTGCAAACTTCGAGGTTATCCCGCAGTTCTGTGAGGATAATGGTGTTGACACGTTTATGACTATCTATGGTGTTGGTGACCACGGCGGTGGACCGTCTAGAAGAGACATTGAGCGTATTATGGAATATAAATCCTGGCCACTCACCCCTGACATTCAGTTTGGTACTTTGCGCCAGTTCTTTAACTATTTAGAAAACTGTGGCAAAGAATTCCCCGTAGTAGATAAAGAGCTTAATTTTATTTTAATGGGTTGTTATACCACACAAAGCAGAATAAAAATGGCAAACCGCATAGGCGAGGCTAGAATTAACGAGGTTGAAGAGCTTTCTGCTGCGGCGTCTGTTTTTGCCGACACAAAAAGAGAACCTCAGCGTTTAGATAGAGCTTGGCGCAATATTTTGTTTAACCATTTCCACGATATTATACCGGGTTCGGGTACTATTGAAACCCGTGAATACGCAATGGGACTTTTTCAAGACGCTTTAGCCTATGTAAACAGCTATGCTAACAGTTCTATGCGTGCTATTGCAGAAAAAATTGATACAAGCAGTATCCCCTTTGCCGAGGATATTCACACTTCTGAGGGTGCGGGTGTTGGTTTTTATCAAGACCAAATAGGGAATTTCCGTTTCCCCGCAGTTGAAAGAGGCGCCGGACCTGTAAGAGCGTTGCATATCTTTAATACCACAGAATATGAACGTGATGAGTTCACCGAGGTTACTATGTGGGATTATAAGTACAGCACTAAAAATCTTGCCGTGCATGATGCTGACGGTAACGCATTGGAATTCTGCGTAAAAGAAGAGGGCAAGGCTTATTGGGACCATGAGTTTACAAAGCTTCTTGTAAGAGCAAAGGTTAAACCTTTTGGCTATACAACTATTATTGTTTCGCAAAATGCCGAAAACCGTATACCAAATTACGCATTTTTCAGTCCTAAAGAATACGGCGATTTACAACCGAGAATTGACAATTATATTAACGATGAACCCTGCGTTCTTGAAAATGAATACATAAAGGCTGTTTTCGATAAAGAAAGTTTTTGTATTATAAGTCTTATAGACAAGGAAAGCGGTAAGGAATTAATAAACGAGCCTGCGGGTTACTTTAAGTATATTGAAGAAAATCCGCTTTACGGTATGACAGCTTGGCGTGTAGGCCCTTATATGAAAACGGTAAATCTTAATAAAGAATATCCCGTTAGAATGGATAGAGAAGAAGAGACAGCCGCATATTCAAAGCTTTCTTACAGTATAGAATTTAACCGTTCTAATTTGCAAGTTGCAGTAATTCTTAAAAAGAACAGCCGTGTGCTAGAATTTGAAACTAAGATAGATTGGCAAGAGTTGCCTGTAAGGGATAAAATGGTTCCGCAGTTAAGCTTTGTGGTTCCTGTTTCTTACGAGACTGACGGTAAAGCAGTTTACGATATTCAATATGGTGAGATTGAAAGAGAACCTATGGCTATGGATGTGCCTGCTCTCAGTTTCCTTAATATGCGTAGCAAAAACGGCAACAGCATAGGTATTGTAACCGATACCAAATACGGCTACCGTTATTGGAATAACTGTGGTTCGGTTGACCTTGTAAGAAACGCCTACGACCCGGATCCATATTCAGATAGCGGTATTCATGATATTAGAATTGGCGTTATGGTGGCAGATTCTAAAGATATGAAAAAGCTTTCAAGTAGCTTTAATCATCCGCTATGCTTTACACCTGCAACTAAGCACGAGGGTACTTTGCCGTTAAGCGATACCTTGCTTGATGTGCAGGGTGATGTTAGGGTTTCTTGTGTTAAGAATTCTGAAGATGAAACAGGTGCTGCAGTAAGAGTTTATGATGTTTCTGGCAAAGAGCAGAATGTAACCCTTGAGTTTGCAAAGAAAGTTACAAAAGCGTTTATTACCGATTCTAACGAAAAGGTTATTTCCGAAATTAGCGCTTTAAACGGCAAGGCAGAATTTAAAGTTCCCGCTTACTCGGTTGTAACTGTTGTTGTAAATTTTGATTAATTTTATTTAGAAACTTAAAAACCGCAAGATTATGAGTGAAATCATACCTTGCGGTTTTTCTTTTTCGATTTTAAAAAATAAACAGTACCGAAAAAATCGATACTGTTTATCTGGCGGAGTAGGAGCAAAGCCATTCAGTCTCTCGCATAAATATTCAATTTTATTAAGATATTCTATTTTTTATATAGACTTCTAAGATTGTAACAAATTGTTCCGCTTCTGCAACTTGAGTTTTAACATCATCTTTAGATATTACATAAAAATCTTCGTAATCGCTTTCAGTTCTCATATCAAAAGCACTCTTGATTATATTGACATTGTTTTATCAAATATCTCTGTTTTTATATAATCTTGTTGGAACTTACTTATAACACCCGAATG
>JAZREW010000129.1:0-6167 GCA_045661005.1 Acutalibacteraceae bacterium
TCGTAGCCATGTCGTTCTGTGGGCCAAGGAGTTGACACTTCATGTTGTCTTCCTAAGACCGCTTGGCCTCCGACTTATTATGAAAACTATAAAAGAAATTTTATCTGCCCCTATTTTCTTTGAAAAAAACCGTGTTGGCAGAGTTTACACAGGCGGCGCATTGTTTGCCGATTTCTTTGGTGATAATTCTGTAGACGGTTTTGAACCTGAAGAATGGGTTGCATCCTCAGTAAAGGCTATAAATAAAGACAGTAAAGGTGAAAAAGAGGGAATTTCAAAAATACTTGGCACCGAGCTTTATTTTGATACTCTTTTAAACGATTACAAAGCAGAAATGTTGGGCGACCGTGAAGAATTCGGCGTGCTCACAAAGGTTTTAGATAGCGCTATAAGACTACCTGTTCAAGCACATCCAGACAAAGAATTTTCAAGGAATTATTTTAATAGTAATTACGGCAAAGCTGAATCTTGGATTATTTTAGCTACAAGACCCGATGCTTGCATCTACTTCGGTTTCAAAGATGAAATCACCGAAGAAGAATTTGAAACCGCTATAGAGCAAAGCCTTACTGATAATACCGCTATGGAAAAGCTTTTAAACCGTGTGCCTGTAAAGACGGGTGACGTATATTTTGTTCCCGCTAAAATGGTGCACGCTATAGGTAAAGGTTGCTTGATTTTAGAAATTCAAGAACCTACCGACTTTACAATTCAACCCGAATACTTCTGTGGTGAATACCGCTTAAATGATAAAGAAATGTATCTGGGTCTTGATAAACAAACCGCTATAAAGGTATTTGATTTTTCTCTTTACGGTGAAAAGGCAGTCGCTATGGGTAAAAAGAGCCCTGAATGCGTATTCAATAAAGATGGTATAATAGTTGAAGATTTAATCACTTATGACGATACACCCTGTTTCGCTGTAAAACGCTATAATTTAGAAAGCTCGCAGATTACACTTACCGAAAAACCCGCTGTGTATATCGCAACCGAGGGTGAAGGTGTTGTAACCTGTAACGGCGAGGAAAAAGTTATCAAAAAGGGTGATTATTTCTTCTTGCCATACACTTCAGCAGATACAACTGTAAAGACCAAAAAAAGCCTTACAATTGTAGCCTGCTTACCCCCTAAAAAATAATTTTTCTACAAAAACAGAAGTCAGCATATATGTGTTGATTTCTGTTTTTTTATATGTTATACTGCTTGCAAAGAGGTGTACCTATATAGAGGTTTGTGTTGACAGTAAATAAATTTTAGTTCTTCTATACAGAGTACAATATTTTTAAATTCGGAGGATATTATGATAGAATTCGAAAACAAACTGCCACGTATGTATGTGGGTGATAATCAGGTAGGCACTTACAATAACAAGGAATTAGGGTTTCCCTCTATTCTAACCACATCCGATTCTGTGTTGGGTGAATTTATTCAAAAATTGCGTGCTAATATTACTTCTGACCGCTCTTTAGTGTTTATTGAAAACAAAATACTGTTATGCAATAAAAACTGGATACGTGACCACGTACACGTTATGAAAGCTATGCGCCATTGGGAATATAATCTTGATTCTTTTCTGAATTTTATAATAGACACTCAACGTGAGGATGGACAGTTTTACGAACTTATAAAGCAGTACGACGACTGCCATTGGAAGATGGTTAATCCCGACTGTTACAAAATGTACCCCGAAGACAATTTGGCGCTGGTGCGCCTTGAGCTAGAGGCCGATATTGAATATCTGGTAGTTGAGGGTGCTATGTACCTTTACCACATAAGCGGCGATAACGAATGGTTAAAACAAGTTTTGCCTAAGCTTGAAAAAGGCATAGAATACATTACATCGAACCCGAAGCGTTGGGACGAGCGACACGGTCTTGTGAAACGCCCTTTTACAATTGACACTTGGGACTTTGCCTACAACACAAGCACCGAAGACAGAAGAATAAATCCCGATTCACCTATGTCAATTATGCATGGTGATAATTCGGGTGTTTACCAGGCAATGCAACAATTGGCGTGGTTTAACAGGCGGCTTAACAACGAAGAAAAAGCAGTTTTTTGGGAAGAAAAAGCCGAACTTTTAAAACAAAACATGTTTAAATATTTGTGGAATGGTAATTTCTTCATTCATCAGCTGCATTTAAATCACGAGGGTGCTGATAATTTAGAAAATGAGCGTCTTTCGCTATCTAACCCTTATGACATAAACCGTAAGGTTACGAATATTGAACAATCTCGCAAAATAATAGAGGAATATATTAAACGCCGACAAACAACCCAAAAATTTGCTGAATGGTTCTCAATAGACCCGCCTTACCAAAACTTTATAAAATATAAAGATGGTGAATATGTAAATGGTTCTATTTCTCCATTTACTGCGGGCGAGCTTGCCAAAGCCGCATTTAACAATGGTTACGAAGATTACGGTTGGGATATTATTTCAAGATTTATAAAACTAGTACAGCGTGATAACGACGTTTACTTTTTATATTTCCCCGATTCAACACCTCAACCAGAGGGTGGCCCTAGTGCTTGGGGTAGCGCCGCACTTATAAGTGCTATTGACGAGGGACTAGCGGGAATTATTGACACAGGTGTTAATTATGACGAAATTGAATTTTCGCCCAAATTCATCGTAACACATTATACTGAACTGCGATATTTAACAGGTTATGAACTATCTAACACATTGATTGATGTGCGCTTTATACTTAAAGAAAACGGTATGCGGTATGACCTTTATTCACCCGCAAAAACAGTTAAAGCACATATTCTACTACCCCGTAATAAAACCTGTACAAGCTTGTATGTGAATTCAAAAGAAACTGATTTTAGCATTTCAAAAATTGGAAATTCGTATTATGTTGATACTGTAATTTCCTCTATAACAGAAAAATGCTTGAAATTTGAAATTATATTCTAAACGCAAAAACACCCACCAAAATGGTGGGCGTTTTCTTTTAATTGAAAAATTATTCAGTTGGCATAATAGAGAATGTATACTCTGCGTCAGAAATTTCTTTTATGTTCTGTAAATTTTCAAAACTGATATTCTCTATCGGTTTATCTGTAAACAACATTATAGGATAATCGCAAGCAAAGAAGCTTGTTTTACCGTCCTTAACATTAGGAGCAACCTTATTAGAGAACATATCGTAAGCCTTATCGCTATCGGTAAATTCATTATTACCTATTACAACATCACCGCAAATTTCTTCCATAGTGAAGAATGCTGTTACATATTTGCCCTCAGAATTATGGTATTGATAAACTACTAAACGGTCATCAAGCACAATTTGTCTTTCAAATTCAATATCCCATAAAAGATTAGCCATTACAGGTAACACACCGAATGCCGGCTTAATAAGGTAAGGAACATCGGTCTCTTTAACCTTTCTGCTACAACCAAGCAAGCCTAACATCTGCTCATAATCACGTGTGTTATAACCGCCGTCAGCAAGCATATAAAATGTGATTTTATCCATATGCTTATTACATTTTGAAAGCAAGTAGAACTGCAAATAATAAGCCGCCTGCAAAATTTCGGTACAACCGTTATCATGCTCAATACAAGTAGACCAACCACTTTCGGTATTCCAAATAGGCACACCGCCGAAATACATATCAGAAAGCTTTCCGTATATATCAAAATGGTCAAGAATATTCATCCATGTTTGTGTACATACATAAGCCGGGCTAATTGGGAACAAATGATACGGATAAGGATGTATTGCAAGTGCATCGGTATAACCGCCGCCAATTTCTTCTTGAATACCTAGTATAAACTTTAAGTCCATACGACCGGTTGCCGCATGCATAGCAAAGGCATCGGGGTCCTCTGCCTTTATTGCTTCATAAGAAGCTTTCAAAAGCCTTGCATAAGCCTGAGGTGTGTTTATGCATTGATTTTTGCGTTGCTTTGTTTGGTGATCCCACTCGCTACAAATTTCATAAGCACAGCCATAGCCCTTAAATTCACGAGCAACCTCTGCACAATAACGGGCAAAGTGTTTAATCTGCTCTTCTTGAATTGGGTGTGAACCTTCACCGTAAAACAATTGCGGACCACGAGCATCTAAAAGGAAACGTGTTCTTAAACCCTCTTTTTTACAAATGTTAGCAAAATTACGATAGCATTCCGGAATTTCAAATTTACCTTTTTCTCTTTCACAAGCAACCCATAAAAGGTCATCCATTACCCAACCGCAACCAACTTTTTTAACAAGATCTAATTCTACATCCTGTCTATTATCAGTTGCAAAGGCAACATGTGTATTAATAGCCAAAAAATCATCCTGGCGTTCAGCCAAAGGTATACGTGCTATTTTTGTACCGGATACCGTTTCAGCATCACCCATTTTAGCAGTAATAATAACATCAAATGTGCCGTATAACTGTATGTTTGAAAAATCCAACTCATAGCTAGATGTTTCACCAACAGCTAAGTTAGTAAGTATATATTCTTCAGAAAACAAATTAAACTTACTTTTTATATCTATAACATCAACAGATATTCTAAGCTCATCAATTTGAAACACATTGTTATCGTTACGTATTTTCAAGGTAGCCTTCATTGGTGTTTCTTCGGGCTTGCCGAAATACATATTACCCAACTGTTCGGTATCAAGAAAAACAAATAAATTTTCTAACTTTTGCATTATTTATTCCTCCTTAAGGAAGTGTTAAAACATTCTTTTTTTGCGTTTAATAAGGATAATTGTTGTAGCAGTGCCGCCTGCAACAATAACTACACCAGCGGCTACTATAATCCAAACCCAATAAGGTACACCGTCTGATGATTTGCGACGACGCTTGCGAACAACCACCTTTTCGTAGGTTTCACTATCGTCCTCTTGAGTAGTCTCCTTAATTTCCTCATTTTTCTCAGCGAAAACAGGAACTTCGGTAGTGATATACTCAATTATCTCTTCTACTGTCGGTAAGTTTTCTATAGAATCTTCAATATTTGCATCATCAGAAGATTCTTCATCACTATTACCGACCAACAAAATTTCTACTTTTTCAGGAACCTCGTCAGCAATAATAAACTTAGGTGTTCTGCCTAATATCATTGGATTAGATTCTTCAGATGTATCAAAGCCGAATTCATTTGAATAACTATCTAAACCGTAGGCATCATCGCTAAAGCCTTTTGTTGAAACATAAACACGATCGTCTATATCATCTGTAGCTAAATTCCACATAGCTATTACCTTTTTACCGTTAGGCAATCTGTATTGGAATACCGCAAAATCTTTGCTTACATCGTAATTCTTTTCGTAAACAATATCTCTCAACTGGTTAGACATTATAGGATAAACAACATAGCATGCTTTTGGAAGATTACCCCATTTTTTGTTACCTAAAAGGCCAAAGTTATGTTCTCTATTTGTAATATCTGTACCGTCATCATAAATATCATACATCATAATATTTTCGATTTGAGGATACTTTTTGCTATACAGATACATTTGAACAAAGTTACCTGCCGCTGTCTTTTCAAGATAACCGGTTTCAAATATTGAACCGTAATTTGCATAATAATCTGCAGTAGCCCAACCGTATTCGGTTATCCATATCTTTTTATCAGGACACCATCTTTCAGCAATGTCAATAAATCCTTCAATCCATTCACCCATAGTAGGATATGGTGACTGATTGTTCCAATATGTGTATGGATGAATTACCAAAGCATCGGTGTAAGGCTCGCCGCCTGCTTCAAACATTCTCTCTAACCATTCTACTCTACGCAAAGTAGCACCGTGCATAACTAAAGCATCGGGGTCTTCTGCCTTAATAGCAGTATAGCAGCGTTTAAGTATGCCTGCATAAATTTCAGGAGAAGCAGTACCAGCAGGTGAACCAGAGGTAATCTCATCATATTCACCGGCTATTTCGTAAGCGTGAATTCTGCCCTTAAAGGTTCTTGCAATTGTAGTAACATAGTTAATTAAGGCGTTTATACCCTCTTCTGTATAAACAAGATGACCATCGTCATAAATTGGATTGGTAATCTTAACATTAAGACGAATCTTAACACCCTTTTCTTCACAGTAGTCTACAAAGTTGTGATACTCTTTAATCATTACAACTTCGCCCTTAATCTTTTCACAGGTTTGCCATGTGAATTCGTCTGCTATCCACTCGCCGCCTATAGATACGATATA
>JAZREW010000130.1:0-10317 GCA_045661005.1 Acutalibacteraceae bacterium
AATGCTCGTATGATTTCTGTTGAAGACAGAGCAGCAGCTCTCGGTGATACAGCAGTTATCGACTTTGAAGGTTTCAAAGATGGCGTTGCTTTCGAAGGTGGCAAAGGCGAAGGTCATAACTTAGAATTAGGTTCAGGCCAGTTTATCCCAGGCTTTGAAGATCAAATCGTTGGCCACAATATTGGCGATGAATTTGAAATTACTGTTACATTCCCTGAAGAATACGGTCCAGAAGACCTTGCAGGTAAAGAAGCAGTATTCAGAATCAAACTTCACGAAATCAAAGTTCCCGAATTACCTGCAATTGATGATGAATTTGCAAAAGATGTAAGCGAATTTGATACTCTTGATGAACTTAAAGCAGACCTCAAAGCAAAAGCTCTTGAAAGAAAGCAAAAAGTAGCTGATGAAGAAGTAGAAAATGACCTTGTGCAGCAGATTGTTGATAGCATTAAGGGTGAAATTCCTGAAGCTATGTTCGAAAACAGACTTAACCAGAGCGTAGAAGAATTTGCATATAGACTTCAGTCTCAAGGTCTTGACCTTAACACTTATCTCAAATATACAAATTCATCTATCGATGATTTCAAAGCTTCTTTCCGTCCTCAAGCTGAAAGCCAAGTTAAATTTAGATTAGCTCTTGAAAAAATCGTTGAACTTGAAAAAATCGAGGCAACTGAAGAAGATATTAATGCACAAATCGAAAAAATGGCTAAAGATTACGGTATGGAAGTTGATCAGATTAAAGCTGCAGTTCCTTCTACCGAAATTGCTAAAGATTTAGCAGTTGGCAAAGCTATTGATTTCATTAAAGAAAATGCGGTAATTACCGAGGTTGAAGCTAAAACTGAAAAGGCAGAAAAGAAACCTGCAAAGAAACCCGCAGCTAAAAAGACTACAAAAAAGACCGAGGAAAAGAAAGACGCTGAATAATTGATTAGATAATTCAGTTTTTGTCAAAAATATAGGGGCTGTCTCAATGTTAATATGCTTTGAGTCGGCCTCTTTTTGCAAATTTTATTATTTTTTAAAGGAGATTTACTTATGGATATGACAATGATTCCTTATGTTATTGAGCAAACCGGAAGAGGCGAGCGTTCTTATGATATTTTTTCCCGCTTGCTTAACGACCGTATAATTATGCTTAACGACCAGGTAGATAATGCAAGTGCCAGTGTAATTATTGCACAGCTTTTGTATCTTGAGGGGCAGGACCCTGAAAAGGATATTAGCTTTTACATTAACAGCCCCGGTGGTTCTGTAAGTGCAGGCATGGCTATTTATGATACTATGCAGTACATTAAGTGCGACGTAAGCACTATTTGTATGGGTATGGCGGCAAGTATGGGTGCTTTTCTTTTAGCCGCAGGTACTAAGGGTAAGCGTTTGGCACTTCCTAACAGCGAAATTATGATTCATCAGCCGTTAGGTCAGGCTCAAGGTCAGGCAACTGATATACTTATTCACGCAAGCCATATTGAAAAGACTAGAGCTAACCTTAACAGAATTTTAGCTGAAAATACAGGCAAGCCGCTTGAGGTGATTCAGCGTGATACTGAAAGAGATAACTTTATGTCTGCTGCAGAGGCTGCAGAGTACGGTCTTATAGATAAGGTAATTACTAAGAGATAGGGGTAAACCTATGCCAAAAGATATAGATAATGAGATTTGTTGTTCGTTCTGCGGTAAAACGCAGGACGAAGTAACTCGCCTTGTGGAAGGTCCGGGCGTATATATTTGCGATACTTGTATTGAGTTTTGCAATTCTTTGCTTTTTGCTGACGAAAATGCCGCAAAGGGACATTCTAAAAAGAAAAAACAGGAAGAATTTGTTCTACCTAAGCCACAGGAAATAAAGCAAAAGCTTGATGAATACGTAATCGGTCAGGATGAAGCTAAGAAAACCCTTTCGGTTGCGGTTTACAACCATTACAAGCGTATTTTTAAGGCTACGGATTTAGATGTTGAGTTAAATAAGAGTAATGTGCTTATGTTAGGCCCTACAGGTGTGGGTAAAACCTTGCTTGCACAAACTTTAGCCAAAATTCTGGATGTGCCGATTGCTATTACCGATGCTACAACCCTTACCGAAGCGGGTTATGTTGGTGAGGATGTTGAAAATATTTTGCTTCGCCTTATTCAAGCTGCAGATTATGATATTGAAAAGGCTGAGCGTGGCATTATATACGTAGACGAAATTGATAAAATTGCCCGCAAGTCTGAAAATGCATCTATCACCCGTGATGTTAGTGGTGAGGGTGTGCAGCAAGCACTTCTTAAAATTCTTGAGGGTACAGTTTCGAATGTACCGCCGCAGGGTGGCAGAAAGCATCCTCAGCAGGAATTTATACAGATAGATACCACAAATATTTTGTTTATTTGTGCAGGTGCGTTTGACGGTATTGAAAAGGTTATAGAAAAAAGAATGGGCGGTAGTAGCCTTGGCTTTGGTGCCGATGTTAAATCTCCAAAGAGTATAGAGGCGCAGGCGCTTACTACTGTAGCTACCCACCAAGACCTTGTAAAATTCGGTCTTATTCCTGAACTTGTGGGCAGAATGCCTGTTATAACAGCCCTTAACGGTATGGATAAGGAAACCCTTATTAAAATTATGACCGAGCCGAAAAATTCTATAATAAAGCAATATGAGGCTTTGTTTAAAATGGATGGCATAGAGCTTGCTTTTGAACCAACAGCGCTTGAAAAGATTGCCGAGCTTACGGTTGAACGTAAAACAGGTGCTCGTGGTCTTCGCTCTATAATAGAGGGTGTTTTACAAGAGTATATGTTCAGCGCCCCGTCTGACGATGAGATAAAAAGAATTACCATAACCGAAGATGCAGTTTCGGGCGGTAAAGCAAAAATTGAAAAATAAAAAGTAACCCTCTTTGCTGAATTTTGGCATGGAGGGTTATTTTATTATTTGCCTTTATATTTATCCATTTTAATAAGAATTTTTATGTTTGCTTATTTTTGGATTTATGGTATAATAACCTCAAACCGACGGCGGTGGAACGCCGCCGAAATGCTAACGCATTTATGAAAATCAAAGATTTTCGTTTGAGAACATTGAATCATAAAACCGCCGTGTTGCGACACGGCAACTGCTACGCAGTAACAAAGGCTACGCCTTTGAATTTATGGTATAATGCTTGTAATGTCATTTCAATAGACATTCTTATTCTGAATATATGAAAAAAGAGCGATTAACATGAAAAAAGTATGTTTTAAATTTTTATCTATTTGTGTAGTATTAATTATGGTTATCAGTTGTTTTTCTGGTTGTTCAAAGAAAGATAACGCTTCAAACATTTCCGATACTACATCAACCGATGCCGTCAACTCCACTGTAAAAAATGAAGATAATTCTTCTGCAAACGTCAGTGAAGACAAAAATGCATCGAACACAGAAACCATATCAACACAAAACAAGAATAATACAAACAATAGTTCTTCAAAAAATGATGTGAGTAAAAATGAAAATTCATCAACCACAGAGCAAAACAAACAAGAGGATGATAAAAATTCGGGTTCTTCACCATTAACAACATCAGATAAAACACCGGTCACAACACAAAAAATTTCAATTAACAAGCAAAGATTATATAATCATATGATGTCTGTATATCCCAAACCACAGATATCGCTTACAACTAAAATAAGCAAATCTGAGTTTATTAGAAAAACAAATGGGAATATTCCGTCAAAATATCAATATGTTTTTGATTGGATGTTTGCTATTGCAGATGGAAATGGTTCTGAAGAAATGCCCGCATTATCTGTTGATGAAACTTGGGAGCTTTATGATATAATGAATAAAGTTCTCAGTTACAGAGTTCCTATTAGTCGCACACAAAATGCAAATCAAGACTGGGTATTATACATTAATAGAAATGAACTCAAAACGGTTATCAACAAAGCATACGATAACTATAGCAGTACTGTTGATTATCAAAACGAAATAGCACAAACCGAATACAACAGAAATCTTGAAGTGCATGAGAAAGACATTAAGTATATTGGCGAAATGTGTGACCTTATAGAAAGCATTGGCAAAAAAATTGGTCTCAATAAACAAACCCAAAGTGAAGCGGTAGATTTGATTGTGAAGTATATTTGCGATAATTGCGATTACAATTTTTCTTATGTTGGTAACCCAGGTGATTTAGGTAGAACTCTTGGAAGTTGCTTAAAAGATAAGTCCGCTATTTGTGTGGGATACACCAAGGGTTTTTATGCATTATGTTATTATGCTGGTATAGATGTTTCGTATTGCGATGGCACAGTACCAGGTGGTGAACACGCTTGGAATACAGTGACAATTGATGGCAAAAAATATTTTTTTGATGTAACCAATCAAGATGGTGTTTTACAATTAGATAAAAATGCAACAGATTATATTTGGTGCACTTCCGATGATTTTAAAACATACATTCAAAAAGGAAACATGATTTACTATTGGTGATTTAAGCGCACAGGCTCCAGAACTTTGAAACAATGGGACACTGCTTTCAGCGCAAAAACAGCTTAAATTAAGGCTCTTTGATGTGATTTTGCATCAAAGGGCTTTTTTAATTTTTAAAAATTTTTCTTTTTTAAAAATACAGACATAATTCTATCATTTTTTCAACACTCAGGTCATATAATTGTTATGTAAATAGACTGTGTGAGAAAAATTTATAATTTTCGCACGTGGTTTAAAGAAAATAACGTTGTTTAAAAAAGAAAGGTGAGAAAATAATGAATTGTTATTATCCTGAGGGATGGAGTGCTAACGAAGATACAGAAAAAAAGTTTACCTCTGCAGAGCTTGCCGAGGCGAAAATACAGCAAACGGTGCTTGGCGCCAATGTAGTAATGTGTGATTCGTTTCATAATTTAGTGGTTAATCTTGGTTGCATGAAAGGAATTATACCAAGGGAGGAGGGTGCAATAGGAATTACCGACGGCACAACCAGAGATATAGCCCTTATTACACGTGTGGGTAAACCCGTAAGCTTTGTGGTAGACTGCATAACAGCAGATGAAAACGGCAGACCGTACGCCTTACTTTCACGAAAAAAGGCGCAACAGATATGCAGAGATTATATACTTAAAGAAAAGCACAACGGTGATATAATTAATGCTAAAATTACGCATCTTGAAAGCTTTGGCGCTTTTTGTGATATTGGGTGCGGTAATATAGCTTTATTGCCTATAGATGCAATATCTATTTCAAGAATTTCTCACCCTAAGGATAGATTTTACGTAGGTGAAAATATACGTGCGGTAATTAAATCTAAAGCGGATGACGGCAAAATCACCCTTTCGCACAAAGAATTATTAGGCACGTGGGAAGAAAACGCCGCCATGTTTAGTGCAGGGCAGACGGTTTCGGGGGTTATTCGTAGCGTAGAAGATTATGGTGTATTTGTTGAAATAGCGCCAAACCTTGCGGGTCTTGCAGAACCAAGAGAAAATGTTGCTGTTGGTAAGCAGGCAAGCGTTTACATTAAAAGTATAATACCCGAAAAAATGAAGATTAAACTTATTATTATTGACAGTTTTGATGTTTCTTATTCACCTAAAATAAAATATTTTTATAACGGTGAAAATATAGACGAATGGGAATATTCGCCAAGTGACTGTACAAAACGGATTTTTACTAAGTTTTGCGGCTGATATATAAAACTAGAGGAACGGTAGGGCTTTACCGTTCCTCTAGTTTTTTTAGGTGAGATTTTTTCATTTCTGCTAAAGATTTTTCCTCAATGTTTACGTATATACATTGAGTGCATTGTCCTAAAATATCTAGTTCAATATCGTTTAACGTACAATGCCTTTTTTCTTGAAAAATACAAAACTCATTTTCACAAACCATTAACATCACCAATATGATAATAACATACTGTTGTTAAAAATGCAACCAAAAATGGTTATATAAATAATATTAAAAATAAGCATAATAACAATTACAGGAGTGATGTTATGTTTAAAATCGAAAATGAGTTCAAGTCTGCAAATATTTCCAGAACAGTAAGGTTTACAGAGCCATTATTTGAAAGGCTAAACAAGGTTGCAACTGAAAACGATATTTCTTTTAATCTTTTAGTATTGCAGTGTTGCAAATATGCGTTAGATAATCAAGAACAAGAATAAAATCTCGCCAAGGCTTTTGCCTTGGTGAGATTTTTTATATGCTGTAAATATCTTCATTTTTGTTCTATAAAGGACAACCGCCACATAAAATTAAACAGAGGTGAAATATGTGGAAAATAACTGTCGTTTTGAAGAGGCACTTTACGGTGTGAGTGAAAGGATTCGTAACATATTAATTGATTTACCGCAAACGGTAAAAAACAATGCTGAGGAAATACGGTTAAGGGTTAATATGCCAATAGCCTTAACCGTTTCGGGTGACACCGTTTTTGTAACATGTAATTCAAGAGTGGCGTTTAACGCTACACCCGAACTGCCAAAAGCCACAATAAAGGATATAAATGATAGCTTTAGGCTTTTGTGTGGTGGTTCTGTCTATGCACATACAAGCGAGCTTAAAAATGGATTTATTATGATGCGTAACGGGTGCAGAGCGGGTGTTTGCGGCAGAGTGGGCGAAAACGGTGTTGTGGGTGATGTGACCTCGGTAAATATACGAATAGCGCACGAAATAATAGGGTGTGCTAATAGTTTGGTTAAAGCGTATTACGGTGCGGGATTACTTATAGCAGGTCCGCCAGGAAGTGGCAAAACCACTATGTTGCGTGACCTTGTGCGCCAGTTATCTCATTCGGTTATGGGCAAGTACAGGCGTGTTGTTGTAATAGATAGCCGTGGTGAAATAAGCGGTTCTTTTAGTGGCGACACAATGAATGATTTAGGACCTAACACCGATGTTTTATTTAATCCCGATAAAGCAAGCGGTATTGAAATGGCTGTAAGAACTATGTTCCCCGAGGTTGTTGCGTTTGATGAAATAGGCACTACCGAAGAGCTCAAAAAGGTACAAGAAAGCTTTTTTTCGGGCGTAGAGATTTTAACAACTGCACATATAGGTTCTACACAAGAGCTTTTAAAAAGAAGGGTTACGGCTGAGTTGTTAAAAAGCGGCGCTGTGTCTCAGGTGGCGCTGTTGCCAACACTTCACGGCGGCGATATACGTGTAATAAGGGCAAAGGAGCTGTTACAGGTTGCTGTTTAAAATAGCAGGTCTTTTAATGATTTTTTCGGCGTGTAGCTTTGGCGGTATGTATAAATCGGCATTGCTTAAAAGAAGAACCGAAAAGCTATTACATATTACACGTGCGGTAGATGATATGTCTGAAAGAATAAGGGCTCAGGCTATAGAGGCTGAAAAGCTGGTGAATATCTGCTTTGAAAAGCATACTGTGTTTATAGTGGATGGGCAAATAAAGTTTAATAAAAATTTTCTTAAAAAAGACGATATAAATTTATTAGAAGAATTTTTTGATAATTTTGGAATGCAGGATATAAACGGTGAGTATGACCGAACGAAATTTTATGTAAATTTATTATACAAACAATATGAGCAGGCTATGGGCGAGAGCGCAAAGCTTTGCAGACTTTATAATTCTTTAGGAATACTTGGCGGTATTTTTTTATGTATATTTTTGTTGTGATTTAATGGGTGAAAGTATATGGATGTTGATTTTATATTTAAAATAGCGGCTATAGGAATAATAGTTACGGTGCTGAACCAGGTGCTTATACGTTCAGGGCGTGAGGAACAGGCTATGCTTACTACGTTAGCGGGTCTTGTAGTGGTTTTGCTTATGGTGGTGAATGCCGTATCTGAATTGTTTGTTACGGTGAAAAGTTTGTTTGGGTTATGACAGAATTAGTATTTAAAATATTGGCTTTATGCATTACTGTAGCGGCTTTATGTATTATTATAAAACCTAAAAATGCCGAATATGCCTTGTTGGTTTCGGTTGCGGCGGGGGTTTGTATAGCGGTTTTGCTATTTAAAAATTTAGCGGCCGCTATACAAACCATTAATCAAAAGCTAGAGGGATACGGTGTGCAAAGCGAGTATTTCAAGATAGCTTTAAAAGCGGTGGGCATAGGCTATGTGACATCATTTATAGCGGATGTATGCCGTGATAGCGGACAGACTTCTTTGGCGCAAAAGGCAATTTTTGCAGGTAAATGTGCAATTTTTATAATGTCGGTACCGCTTATGATTTCTATTCTTGATACTGCGGTAGGTTTTTTAGAATGATTAAAAAATTTTTGGCTGTAATTGTTTTATGCTTTTGTTTTACAATAACGGTTTGCGCTGAGGAAACGTCGGCAGAAGAATTTTACCGCAACCAGTATGAAATAAGTGGTTCTGATGAATTGCAAAATTATTTGCCCGAACAAACAAAGGAATATTTTAATCAAAACAACATAAATCCCGAAAATTCAAATTGGGTTAATTCTATAACGGCTGAAAGTGTTTTCGGTCACATTATAAACTTTTTAAAAGACGGCTTAAAGCAACCGCTGGCCTGCGGCGGTGCAATACTTGCAGTAATACTTATAAGTGCGGCTTTGGGTGGCATGGAAATAACCTCTTCTGTAACAGAAACGGTGCTTTTTGCAACGGTGCTTTCCGCAACTGCGGTGATTTGCGTGCCGGTTTTTTCAGTTATTACTTCAAGCGTAAAGGCAATGCAGGGTTGTGCGGTTTTTATGTCGGCTTTTATACCTGTTTTTGCGGTTATTTTAGCTTCTGCGGGAGCGGCGGTTACTTCTGCTTCTATGAGCGCTTTGCTTTTGGGCGCATCTCAAGCGGTAAGCTATATTTCGAATTTTGTAGTGGTGCCAATGCTTGGCGGATACCTTGCAATAAGCGTTGCAGCATCGGCTTCGCCTATAATTTCAAGGTCAGGCATAGCAGATGGAATTAAAAAAATATCGTTTTGGATAATGTCTCTGCTAACCACCGTGTTTATTGGTATTTTAAGCATTCAAACTGCCGTTAATGCCTCGGCAGATACCTTGGCGCTTAAAACCGCTAAGTTTATTGTGGGTTCTTCTGTGCCGGTTGCGGGTGCGGTGCTTTCAGAGGCGCTTACCACCGTTACGGCATCTATGGGGTTGTTGAAATCTTCAATAGGCGTTTACGGTATTATAAGTTGTTGTGCAATTTTTTTGCCGCTTTTAATAGAATTATTGCTTTGGCGAGTGGTATTGGTAATATGTGCCAGTATTTCTGATTTATTTTCTTTGGGTAAAATTTCGGGGCTTATGCGGAGTGTTGATACGGTAATGTCGGTTATAATGGGCATTATACTGCTTACCTGTGCAATGTTTGTAATTTCACTTTCGGTAGTAGTAATGGCGGGTAAGGCTTTATGAATATATTAACTCAGCTTTTAACCACGTTTTGTGTTGCTTGTGTTTTTATAGGTGCTTTGTATATTGTTTGTCCCGATATGGAAATGGGCAAAAGTGTTAAATACTTATTAAGCCTGGTTTTTTTAATTACCGTAATAACCGCTACGGGCTTTACGGTTAAAAAAGCAGATATTAATTTCGAAATGCCCCAATATGAAATTTCTGAAACCGAACGGCTGGATACCGCCGCCGCAGAGTATGCGTATGCGTATGTTTTAAGGGCAAATGACATAAATTTTAGTAAAATTACTGTTTGTACGGATAAAATCGCAGACGGCAGCATAGTAATTAGTAAGGTTATTATATGTTCGGATTGCGAAAAGGCAAGAATATTGCAGGCGTTGGGTGATGCCGCAAAAAACTTTGAGGTTGAGATAATAAATGAATGAGCTTATAAACAAGTATATATTAAAGATTCGTTCACCTAAAACGCTTATTATTGCGGGTGTGGTTGGTATAGCATTAATATATTTATCTACAGCGCTTTCTTCAGAAAAAGCAAATATGAAAAAAGCGGATGATAACCCTGTTGTTTCTGTAGAAGAGTACCGTGAACAGCTTGAAAGTGATATTTGTGAAATGGTAAGCAATATTATAGGAAGCAATAAAGTAACGGCGGTTGTAACACTTGAAAGCGGTATACGCTATTCTTATGCAGACACACGAGAGCAAACCATTACCGAAAAGGCAGAAAACGAATCTAAAAGCTCAGACGCAGAGCTTAAAGAGGGTTATATTACGGTGAAAACTGCCGATGGCGGTGAACAAGCGTTGCTTATAACCGAGCAGATGCCTCAAGTGCGGGGTGTTGCCATAGTGTGCGAAGGGGGAGACAACGAGGTAATTAACGAAAAAATAAAAAATACCGTTACGGCGGCATTAAACATAACATCTAAAAGAGTATATATATGTGGGAGGAAGCAGTAATGAAAA
>JAZREW010000131.1:0-3608 GCA_045661005.1 Acutalibacteraceae bacterium
GAATTATTCCTTTTAAAACCGTTTCGGGCGATGATGTTTTAAAAGGATTTAGATGCGACGAGGCTGAAATTCGTTATAACGAAAAAAATATTCAGATAAAAAAGCCTATTTTGGCTGTTTCAAAATTGCCACTTCATGATGGATTTAATGCGATAGTAAATCCAAAAATATTAGATTAGGGGTTAAAATATGAAATTGATAAAATTATTCTATTTATTTTTGCAAAAAATCGGTTTAATTAAACCGGTATTTTATATTAATGGTCCTGAAACTTTACCTGCGCCTTTAAGTGCAGAAGAAGAGCTTTTATTACTTCAAAAAAACAGCGATTCTGCCAGAGATAGCTTAATCGTTCATAATTTGCGTTTGGTGGTATACATAGCAAGAAAATTCGATACTTCGGGAATTAATTTAGAGGATTTAATTTCAATTGGTACAATTGGACTAATCAAGGCGGTAAATACATTTTCGTCTGACAGAAATATTAAGCTTGCTACTTATGCCTCACGTTGTATCGAAAATGAAATTCTTATGCATTTAAGAAAAACATCTTCACAAAAAAGTGAGATTTCAATTGACGAACCATTGAACATAGATTGGGACGGTAACGAGCTATTGCTGTCGGATATATTAGGTAGCGACGGCGACGAGGTGGGCAGGGGAATAGAAATTGAAGATGAGCGCTTGCAACTTAACGGTTTTGTAAACAAATTGCCTGTGCGTGAAAAACAAATAATGGAGATGCGTTTCGGTATGAATGGTTATCAGGAGTATACTCAAAAGGAAGTGGCAGATGCTTTAGGGATTTCGCAATCATATATTTCACGGCTTGAAAAAAGAATTATTTCAAAATTGAAAAAATTAATTGAAAAAGCCGTGTGATTGTGTTAAAATATTCCACGGTGATGTAATTTGAAATTTGAATATATTGGAATATATTTTTTGCTAATAAATTATATTTCTGTTTTAGTTTGTGTTTTTGATAAACGTCAGGCTAGAAGAAACAAGTTTCGCATAAGTGAATTGAATTTATTTATTCTTAGTATTGTGGGCGGTGCAGTTTCTATGTATTTGTCTATGCAGATTATACGCCATAAAACAAGAAAGAAAAAGTTTATGATAGGCTTGCCTGTTATAATTTTATCACAGTTGGCTTTTGTTTTATATTGTTTTGTTATTTAGTTAAAAATTTTGGAGGTTAAAATTATGTCAGCATATCAATTAAACAAACCGGCATCTGGTGATACCGTTGCAATTTTTAAAACAAATATGGGTGAAATTAAAGTTAAGCTTTTCCCTAAAGAAGCACCAAAAACCGTTGAAAATTTCACAACACATGCTAAAGACGGCTATTACAATGGCTTGATTTTTCATAGAGTAATCAAAGATTTTATGATTCAGGGCGGTGACCCTACCGGCACAGGTATGGGCGGAAAATCTATTTGGGGTGCAAGCTTTGAGGATGAGTTCGACCCAGCATTACATAATTTACGTGGTGCGCTTTCTATGGCAAATGCCGGTCCTAACACTAACGGTAGTCAGTTCTTTATTGTACAGGCTTCTTCAGTGCCTGCAAATATGATTGGTCAGATGAAAGGTATGTCAGATTCTTTCCCAAGTGATATAGTAACAGCGTACGAAGAAATGGGAGGCACACCTTGGCTTGATTTCCGTCATACAGTTTTCGGTCAGGTGTTCGACGGTATGGATGTTGTAGATTCTATAGCCGCAGTTAAAGTGGCCTCCGCTGATAAACCTGTAGAAGATGTAATTATTGAAACAATTGAAATTGTTGAAATGTAGTTAACAAACCGTAGATTGCATTTGTTGCAGTTTACGGTTTTTCTGGTGACTTTAATTAATGTTTTTTTGTGAGGTTAATTATGAAGTTCAAACAATATTTAACAATAATACTTTCTGTGTTATTATTTGTTTCTGTTTTGCCGTCTTTTTCGTTTTTAGCAAGTGCTGAAATTAGCGACTATTTTACATATGAGATCGAAAACGATGAGGCTATTATTACAAAATGCGATACTGCCATAACCGGCGATGTTCTAATACCTTCAACTCTTGGCGGTTATCCTGTCACTAGTATAGGAGGTTCTGCGTTTAATCAATGCCGAAAAATTACTTCTGTTATATTTCCTGATAGCGTTAGAAAAATTGGTAATTCAGCTTTTTATTATTGTACCAAGATTAAAAGCATAGCGTTACCGAATAACATTACTGAAATAGGTGCTCGTGCTTTTTTCTCTTGCTCTGCGCTAACAACAATTAATATTCCGAATAGTGTTACAAAAATAGCGGATCAAACTTTTGCTTATTGTGAAAAGTTGGAAAGCATAAATTTGTCTGAAAACCTTACTCAAATTGGACTAAGTGCATTTTTTCATTGTTTATCTTTAACTTCTATTTATATACCAGAGGGAGTTTCAAGATTTGAAGACTATGTGTTTGCATATTGTGAATCTCTTACATCAATTTATGTTCCTGAAAGTTTATGTTATTCTTCAAACACAGCTTTTCAAAATGCTGAATCTCTTAGGAATCTATATATTAAAAACATTAAAAAATGGAACGAAATAGATTTTAAAGATACCCTATCATCTCCAACATATTATGCAAATAATGTATATTTAAATAACGAGCTTTTAACTGATTTGAAAATACCAAGCGGTGTCGAAGTTATTAATGAATATGCTTTTGCAAACTTTAGAAATGTGAAGAATATATATATTCCTAAAAGTACTGTTTCAATAGAAAATTTTTCTTTCTACAACTGTAGAAATATTGAAAATATTTATTACGAAGGTACAGCAGAAGAGTGGGCTGAAGTCACTGTGCTTAGCGGTAATAATTATTTTGATAGCGCTACCATATATTTTAATTGCACCGATATTCCGGGAGGTGCTGTTTCGGCAGAGATATCTAAAAAACCGCAAAAATTAAAATATATTGTGAACGAAGAAAATCTGGATCTTGCGGGTGGAATTCTTACTGTTAACTATGAAGGTGGTGCTACGCAAGAAATCGACCTGAATACAATTAGAGCTGAAGGTTTTAATAATAAGGTTTTAGGTATGCAAACACTAACGATAAAATATGGTGAATTTGTACTTGAATTAGAGGTTGAAATTATTGAAAACCCAATTGATGTTATTGCGGTTTTTAAATTACCGCAAAGAATAGATTATATTGTTGGTGACACGCTAGATATAACAGGTCTAAAAATTATAGCGGTATTTAAAGATGGCGGCTATAGCATAATAGATGCTACCAACAAGATGGTAAAAGGTTTTAATAAAAATACACCAGGTTTACAGCTATTAACTGTAACTTATTTAGGACATACTACAGAATTTTATGTTTTTGTTTATGAAAAGACTGACTTCAATTTTGATGGCATAACAAATGCTAGTGATGCTACCGTTTTAACCATAAATGTATTTGCTGACAGTGGTGATTTAAAATACGATGTTAATAGTGATGGCGAGTTAGATATAATTGATTTGGTTAAAATGAAAAAAACTTTGTTGGCTGTTTAAGCGATTTAAAAAAAGACGTCTCATTTTGAAACCTCTTTTTTGTTAATTAACTATTCAAGAAAT
>JAZREW010000132.1:0-5049 GCA_045661005.1 Acutalibacteraceae bacterium
AATAACATACTTATCTTTTCTAAGACTTAGTTTTTCTACCAACATATTTGGTGGGTATTCGTCATAAATAATTAAAAGTCGCTTAGCAGGGAAAAGCTTGTTAAAAACAAACTCACTAAGTATGGTAATAAACAGACAGAACACCACGTTAAAGACAGATATTGCAATTATTGGTATAACGGATAAAAAGCGTGCGGCAAGCAAAGCTATTTGCAGATACATCATCACATTTGTGCATAAGGTGGATAAGACCTGAGAGATAAATAGGTTGCCCTTTTTTAGATAGCCGAACTTAAAACCGTCAAAAATCTTTAAAAATATAGATTGCACTATTAAATAGTATACCGCTATTAATAAATGACCTTTCTGCACGAAAGGAAGTACAATTAATTCATTGTATTCAACCATCCAACCATATAAAAAAGCCAACGATTGACCCATTACTAATGAAAAAACAAATAGATATCGTATAAGACGTTTATATTGTTCTAACCCTTTTTTCAAAAAAAATCACTCCGAAAAAAACAGTTGTAATTATTTCCTTTAATGGTTATAGTATACCATAAAAAGAAAAAAAGTAAAGCTTTTTGACGAAAATGGGTGAAACCAAAATATAAAAAACAAACCGCCGAATGTTTTCGGCGGTTTAAATTTTTAATTATTCTGTAACGTTTTGCTTTTTAAGCTCTGCTAAAATATCGGTAAGCAGTTCTTCTGTTGTAGGAGCTGGTGCTTCTTCAACTGTTTCCTCAACCACTTCTTCTTTTTTATGTAAAAGCTTAGCTTCAGCAATTTCACGTGTTTTGTTGAAGATTTTTATCATAATAAATATGATAAGTGCTACCAAAAGGAAGTCGATTACAGTAGAAATAAGAGTGCCAAAACCAATAGTTACAGCCTCTTTAACAACTTCGCCTGCAGCATCTTTTACTGCGGGTATAATTGTCCAATTAAGCTGAGATAAATCCATATCACCGATGATGGCGCCAAGTAATGGCATAAATACATCGTTTACAAGACTTGTTGTGATTTTACCGAATGCACTAGCAATGATAACACCTATTGCCATGTCAATAACATTGCCACGCATAATAAATTCTTTAAATTCTGCAAACAAACCTTTTTTATTATCTTTCATTTTTGTTTCCTCCCCAAATGGTGTATTAAGCGATACTTATTATTAAAGTCCCTCGTATTTTCCATCAGCAATCATCTTGCCAATAGCTTCAACAACCATAGGTTTATCTTCTTTGTATGTTACACCGTACCATCTTTCGTCAGCTACAAGTACCTTAACGCTCTTTTCGCCGCTGGCAATTATTTTTGCAACGGTATTTGGTAACAAGCATTCTGACTTAGGAACATTAATTTTTTCTGCAAGGAAGCTTTCAAAATCCTTTTCAAGATAATTGAAAATATCAGGATTAAAGCCCCAAAGGTTCATAGAAACTATAGTATCTTCAGAAAGCGGAACCCAGGTTTCGCCATCGTCTTCAGTATATTTACAATCCTGAATCTTTGTGCGTTCAACAATTTCTTTAAGCTCGTCGTTTTCAACTACACAAACACCACGGGAAACGTGACCGTTATCAGTTAAAGTGTTTATAAGCTTAAAGCCTACCATTCCGTAATCATCAGAATCAGACATTAAGAAATCAGCAATTTTCTGGAAAGCAGATCTGCCGTAGAAATCATCTGCGTTAACAACTGCGAAAGGCTCGTTAATAACACTTTTACAAGCAATAATTGCCTGTGTTGTACCCCAAGGCTTTGTGCGCTCTTCAGGAGCTTTTAAACCATTTGGTAGGTCTTCTAATTCTTGGAAAACATATTCGGTTTTGATTTTGCTTTCAATTCTCTTACCAACTATTTCTTTGAATTCTTTTTCTATAGCGTGCTTAATTACAAAAACAACCTTTGTAAAGCCTGCTTTTTTAGCATCATAAACAGAAAAATCAAGTAAAGCCTCACCGTTTGGACCAATAGGCTCCATCTGCTTAAGTCCGCCAAATCTGCTGCCCATACCGGCAGCCATTACTACTAAAGTTATGTCTTTTGCCATTTTAATTACTCCTTACAATATTTTTTTACTATAGCTTTCATTTCATCCCACTTAGCTTCCATATCAGCTACTAATTTGAACTGAGTACGGCTACGTACAAGATTATGTTCAGCGTAATGAGTTTTAAAATAATTATCTCCATCAAGGTAATCGGTTAAAAAACGCATTCCGCATTCTATAGTCATCATTTTAGCGCCTTCGGGCAACAGCATAATTTCACTGTCAGGTAAGCTACCGCCGCAACCCTCTAAAAAGCCCTTTGTGTAGGCTTCGAATTTTTCAAGGTCAATAGAAACCTTAGAAACATCCTTTTCATCTTCTGCGGCTGTGCTTGCGCCAAAGCGTATAGCATCGCCAAAGTCGGTTACTGAAAAACCGGGCATAATAGTATCAAGGTCAATAACGCAAAGCGCAGAGTGTGTAGCTTCATCAAGCATTACATTGTTTGGCTTTGTATCATTATGGCTTACTCTTAAAGGTAAAAGACCTTGATTGTTACTATCAATAAGTACACTGTAAAAATCTTTTCTATCCTTAACAAAGTTGATTTCTTCCTCAACTAAAGCGGCTCTGCCTTTTTTATCAGCCTCAAGCACCTCTAAAAATGTTTCATAACGTTTAGGGGTGTTGTGAAAATCAGGAATAGTTTCATACAAAGTATCAGCAGGAAAATCTGCAAGATAACGTTGAAATCTTCCAAAAGCTACTGCGCATTGGAAAAATTCATCATTATTCGGGCGGTCAATACAAACAGAATCGGTTACGAAATCATACATTCGCCAACAGAAACCCTCTTTATCTATATAATGTGTATTGCCGTTATATGTACGAACTAAGGTAAGAACTTCACGTGGGTCTGATACAACACCACGAAGATAACCGGTAACCTTTTCTATATTTTCCATAACCTCTTGCGGTTTTTTGAAAACATTGTTGTTTACTGTTTGAAGAATGTAATACTTTTCTGAATAGTCCTCAAGCTCGCAAAGAATACGGAAAGTATCATTAATATGACCGTTGCCATAAGGGGTACAGCCACGCAATTTGCCTTCGATTTTAAAGTTTTTAAGTGCATTTAGTGCTTGTTCCAAATTTCTCTTCCTCATTTCTTAAACTTCCTTCCCAAAATTGATATAAATATAATACGATTTTGGGTTGACAAGTTCTATAAAAAATATTATTATTGTTAGTATAATCGAACAAAATGTTAAATTATACTACAACAAAGAGCGGAGTGCTAAGCATGGAATTAACCAAAATATTAAAAGATTTTTATGATATATCAGGAATAAGCATTTCGATACATGATATTGATTTTAATGAAATATGCTCATACCCAAGTAAGAAAAATCAGTTTTGCGGTTTCATACAACAATATAGTAATGTATGGTCTGATTGTAAGAAAAACGATTATAACGCATTTCGCCGTGTTAAAGAAACGGGTGATGTTTATGTGTATAAATGCGAGCGTGGATTATATGAAGCTGTAGCACCTATTTATAATTATGGCGAACTTTCCGGCTTTTTGATGATGGGGCAAATTTGCGATGAAACCCAAAGCTCAATGGATTACATAATAGAAAAAGCCACTAAACTTACGGGCGATAAGAGAAAAGCCGTAGAAATTAGCGCCACCATAAAAAAGATAGATAAAAACTTAATTGGTGCATATGTTAATATAATGACCGTGCTTGCAGAGTATCTTACAGGCGCAAACCGTATTCAAACCCGCAACAAAAAGATTTCTAACTTAGTGGCTGAATATATCAATAAGAATTATGCTACCAGGATAACTCTATCCATTCTATCACAAAAGTTTGGATATTGCAATACAACTTTAACAAAAACTTTTAAAAAAGAGTATAATTTGTCAATAATGGAATATCTAAGAAATGTCAGATTAGAGGCGGCTAAAGAATTAATTGTTAAAACTCAAAAATCGTTTAAAGAAATCAGCTTGGAATGCGGTTTTTATGACCAAAATTATTTTTCAAAAACTTTTACTGCATTTTATGGTATTTCACCAACAGAGTTTCGTAGTTCAAACAGAAACAAGTCAACCGAAACAGATTAAATTAATACGAAGAGAAGAATACTAAAACAAGGATTAATACAATAATAATTAAGGATGATATAGTTGATTAACGATAAAATTATAATAAGAGGAGCTAATGAACACAATTTAAAAAATGTAGATGTAGAAATACCCAGAGATAAGCTGATAGTTTTTACGGGTCTTTCGGGTAGTGGTAAGTCTTCATTAGCCTTTGATACAATTTATGCAGAGGGTCAAAGAAGATATGTAGAGTCACTTTCTTCTTATGCCCGCCAGTTCTTAGGGCAGATGGAAAAGCCCAATGTTGATAGTATAGACGGACTTTCGCCTGCAATTTCTATAGATCAAAAAACGACCTCTAAAAACCCACGCTCAACAGTAGGTACAGTTACCGAAATATACGATTATTTGCGTTTGCTGTATGCCAGAGTAGGTGTGCCGCATTGTCCTGTTTGCGGCAAGGAAATCAGCCAGCAAACTACCGATCAGATTGTTGATGTTGTAATGAAGCTTGAAAACGGTACAAAAATTCAAATTCTTTCTCCCATTGTTAAGGGAAGAAAGGGAGAGCATCAAAAAGAACTAGAAAATGCCAGAAAATCAGGATATGTAAGGGTTAGAATCGACGGTAATATATACGATTTGTCTGAAGAGATAAAGCTTGAAAAAAATAAAAAACATATGATTGAGGTAGTCATTGACCGTCTGGTTATAAAGGATGAAATTTTATCTCGCCTTACCGATAGCATAGAAACTGCCGCCAAGCTTTCGGGTGGCCTCGTGGCGGTGGATGTTATAGGCGGTGAAGAACTGCAGTTTTCTCAAAGCTATGCCTGTGATGAACACGGTATAAGTATTCCTGAACTTACCCCCACAATGTTTTCTTTTAATAATCCAATGGGTGCCTGCCCTGTTTGTACGGGTATCGGAA